>CAYLPM010000411.1:0-19553 GCA_964385525.1 uncultured Gemmatimonadaceae bacterium | reverse complement strand
TGGACGGCCGCGCAGATCGAGCTTCGCGAGCTCGGGGTGACTCCCACCGATGCCGCCGTCTTCCAGGAGATGGCGGGCCACCTGTTCTACTCGCACCCGGCGCTTCGCGCGCCCCAGGACGAGCTGATCCGCAACCAGGGCTCCCAGCCGTTGCTGTGGGCCAGCGGTCTCTCGGGTGACTGGCCGATCCTGCTCGCCGCCATCGACGCGCCCGAGGGTCTGCCGACGCTCCGCCAGGTCCTGATCGCGCACCAGTACTGGCGGCGGCGCGGCATGACGGTGGATCTGGTCGTGCTGAACTCCTACCCGAGCACGTACCTCGGCGACCTGCACGACAAGATCATGATGGCGGTGCTCGCGTCGAGCGAGGGCAGCACGCTCGACCAGCCCGGAGGCGTCTACGTCCGCCGGCTCGACCAGTTCGACGCGGACGCACTGCTGATGCTCCGCGCGACGGCACGCGTGCACATCGCCTGCAATGGCATGGGTCTCGGAAAGATTCTCGCGGCGGCCGACGAGCAAGGGGAGCCCGCGCCGGATTCCACCGGCGAGTGGGAGTCGCCACCAGAGGCCGAGTACCGATCCTCTTCGCGGGTCACGCCGACCACGACGCGGATCGTGCGCCGTCTGCGCGCGCTGGCCGACGCCGTACAACGCGTGGCGCGTGCGGACGATGGTCCGGCCGGCGAGACGGCGGAGCCGGGATCGGAGGACGTATCGGGGCACGGCGCCGGGATCCAGCGCGCGACGGAGCCAATCGACGGCGATGGCCGGCGTGGGCATGGCCCCCTGCTCCTCGAGAACGGACTCGGTGGACTCCTGCCCGATCTGACGTACGAGATCCGTCTGCGCGGAACCGAAGCGACGCCCGCCCCCTGGTGCAACGTCGTCGCCAATGAGCGCGGTGGATTCCTCATCACCGAGCGCGGCGCCGGCTGTACCTGGGCCCTGAACAGCCAGTTCTTCCGCCTCACGCCGTGGCACAACGATCCGGTGAGCGATCCGGTCAGCGAGGTGCTGTACCTGCGCGACGAGGAGTCCGGCGCGATGTGGAGCGCGACGCCCGCGCCGTGCAAGCCCGAGCACACGTCCAGCGACGGTTCGCCGTTCGTGATTCACCACGGCGCCGGATTCTCGTCGTTCGAGCACACCCACGGGTACATCGCGACGCATCTCGAGATGGGGATGGCCGAGGACCAGGCAGTGAAGCTCTCGGTGCTGCAAGTGAGCAACCTCGGCAAGCGGCCGAGGCGCATCTCGGTGACGGCCTACGCGGCGTGGACGCTCGGCGTGCTGCGCGAGCACACGCAGCACCAGGTGCAGACGTCCTTCGAGCCGCGCTTCGAGGCGGTCTTCGCGCGCAACACCTTCGATCCACAGTTTGCCGGCTGGGTGGCGTTCAGCGCCATGAGCGAGCGGATCACGACCTATACCGCCGACCGGCGGGAGTTCATCGGCCGCAACGGCAGCGCGGACGATCCGGCGGGGATGCGCAGCGCGGCGCTGGGAGGCGCGACGGGCGCTGCGATCGATCCCTGCGCGGCGCTCCGCTGCGTGCTCGAGCTCGCACCGGGCGAGACGCGCGAGGTCGTCGTGGTGCTGGGCGCGACCCCGACCGAGCAGGAGGCTCACGAGGCGCTCTCCGACTTCCGCGACGTCGCCCGCGCGACGGCCGCGCTCCGCTGCTCCGTCGCCGCGTGGGGGGACCGTCTTTCGGTCATCCGGGTGCGCACGCCGGAGCCCTCGTTCGACGCGATGCTCAACCAGTGGGCCCTCTACCAGGCATTGGCGTGCCGGATGTGGGGACGGACCGCGTTCTACCAGAGCAGCGGCGCCTATGGCTTCCGTGACCAGCTCCAGGACGTGACGGCGTTCGTCTACGCCGAGCCCGAGGTTGCCCGCGCGCACATCCTGCTGGCGACCTCGCGCCAGTTCGTCGAGGGAGATGTGCAGCACTGGTGGCATCCCCCGAGCGGACGCGGCGTCCGCACGCGCTTCTCCGATGATCTCGCCTGGCTCCCGTACGTGGTCGACCACTACGTGCGGGCGACCGGCGACGCCGGCGTGCTCGACGAGGTCGTACCGTTCCTCACGATGCGCATGCTGGAGCCGCACGAGCACGAGGTCTACGATGTGCCTGGCGTCGCGAACGAGCGCGCGAGCGTGTACGAGCACTGCCTGCGCGCGCTGCGCCGGGCCTGCACGGTGGGCGCCCACGGGCTGCCGCTCATCGGCATCGGCGACTGGAACGACGGGATGAATCGTGTGGGCGTGGAGGGACGCGGCGAGAGCGTCTGGCTGGCGTGGTTTCTCGTGACGACGCTGCGGTCCTTCGTCGAGCACGCCGAGACGCGCGGCGAGGCAGAGGTAGCCGCCGAATTCCGGCGCCGGGCCGACGCGTACGTCGAAGCCGTCGAGGCGAACGCCTGGGACGGTGCCTGGTACCGGCGCGCCTACTTCGATGACGGGACGCCGGTGGGGTCCGCGCAGAGCGACGAGTGCCGGATCGACTCGATCGCGCAGACCTGGAGCGTCATCTCCGGCGCCGGCGATCCCGCGCGGCAGGAACAGGCCATGCGATCGCTCGAGGAGCATCTCGTTCGCGATGACGCGCGGCTCCTCATGCTGCTCACGCCCCCGTTCGACAGGACACCGAACGATCCCGGCTACATCAAGGGGTATCTGCCCGGCGTGCGGGAGAACGGTGCCCAGTACACCCACGCCGCGCTGTGGGCCGTCCTCGCCACCGCGATGCGCGGCGACGGCGAGCGCGCGTTCGAGCTGTATCAGTACATCAATCCGTTGACGCATGCCCGGACGCCCGCCGAGGTGGACGCGTACAAGGTCGAGCCGTACGTCGTGGCGGCCGACGTGTACACCGCCGAGGGGCACGTCGGCCGCGGCGGCTGGACCTGGTACACCGGCTCGGCGAGCTGGCTGTACCGGGTCGGACTCGAGGCAATCCTCGGCTTCACGAAGCGCGGCGACACGCTCACCATCGCCCCGCGCGTGCCGCGCGACTGGCCGGAGTTCACGATCGAGTATCGATTCGGTGGCACGCACTATCACATCACGGTCGCGCAACCCGGTCGCGGGGAATCGGACGTCGCCGAGGTGCGCATTGACGGACGCGTGCTCGACACGCCCGTCATTCCGCTGGTCGACGATGGAGGGCGACACGAGGTCGTGGTGCGGACCCGCGCTGTCGCCGATGCCGGCACCGTCGCCCGGGGCTCTCCGCTGACCGGCGAGATCGGCGAAGGCAACAGCTGAGCGAGCCATGGATCCGTTCACGATGGCCGAGCGCGTGCTCGGCAACCTCGAGATGACATCGGACCAGCTGGCCCAGCTGCGCGCGATCAACACCAAGTACTTCACCGAGCTCGCCGCCCTCGAACGAAACGCCGGCGGCGAGTCGCGAGCTGGCGCCGACCCGGCTCGGAGCGAACCAGCGTCGGGCGCGCGAGCCATGACCGCGCTGCACGCCATGATCGCGTCCGACATCCGGGATCTGCTCACCGCGCAGCAGCGAGTCGTGTTCGATCGCAACTTCCCGCGCGTCTGGGCACAGGAGATCGAGCGGGCGAGTGAGCGCGGCCCGGACGACGCATCCTGAAGGGCTCGCTGACCCCTCGGCCGGACGTCGTCGCTACTCGAATTGACGCGCGAAGCGGCGGCCGAAGTAGATGCCCGCGCCGGTCCCGATGAGACTCAGCGTGTAGGCGGTCATGAGGCCGAGCAGTCCACCGAGCGCCCAACCGGCGTAGCCGCCGATCAGGGCCCCGGCCAAAGAAAGCAGCTTGGAAATGACGGGACTCCCGAGAGACTGGACACTCGGAAGACGATCGATGCTCCGGGCGGTTGCGAGGCCTGCCAGCGGAGTGGTTCCCTCATCGGGATGGCAGTCCGCGAACCGCGGAGGTCAATCGACATCGACCCGGCGCGCTGCCCGCTCCCGGTGCCGGGCCGCCTTCGCCCGATTCCCGCATGCGGCCATGTCGCACCACCGTCTCCGACCGTTCCGGGTGGCGTCGAAGAACACACGCTGACACCGCGGGTCCGCGCACCGTCGCACGCGATCGAGCTCGGCCTGGATCAGCGAGTCCGCGGCGGATTCCACCACCGGGATCATCAGACCGGCAAAGGCATCGCCACCGGGCACGAACGTGCGAGCGTAGCTGCCATCGGCCCGCTGTTCGATGCGCCGCGTGCCGGCGCTGCGCATGAGGACGCGGTTGATCTCGGCCAGCGTCTCGAGGCGCGTGGCTGCGTCCCAGGCGCCCCGCTCGGCCAGGCGTCGCAGCGCGGCACGGACACGCCGCGCATCGACCAGTGCCGCCGAGGCCCCGGCCGGCTGTTGCTGCGCCCGACGGCGAATGCCCGCGACGCGCTCGGCGTCCAGCGCTGCCGATGCCTCGAGCCACCACATGAGCGAGTCGAAATCGTGGATCGCGTCGCGGATCTCGCCACGGCGGATCTCATCGGTGTTCACGTAGTCGAGCCACAGGCGCTCGCCGATGAAGATGAAGCGCGGGGCGAGCGGCTCGTGAACCGGGGGGGCCGCGGGCGCCGGCGCGGCGCGCGGCTGGGGATCGACCGTGGCGGTGCTCATTGGCGGGAGAACGTACCCCATGGTCGGCGGACCGGCAAGCGAGTACCTCCAGTGCCTTCAGTTCGCGCTCAGGATGCATCCCCCGGCCCGGAAACGTCCGTTAGATTGATCACGCGCCTCGCCGAAGAATCACCTGTTCATTGAGGTTATAACGATCTCGCCACCCCTACCCCCACTCCCACCTCCACCCTCCGCCTCCGCTACGTTGTCCCCCGCTGCCGGGCGCTCGCCCGCGAGAGCCGTCACCTCCTCCGTCGCGGTCGAGGGCATCGCCCGCCGCTTCGGCCGTCGTTGGGCGCTCCGCGGCGTATCGCTCGACGTCGCGCCCGGCGAAGTGGTCGCGCTCGTGGGGCGCAATGGGAGCGGGAAGACCACGCTGCTCCGCCTGCTCGCCACGGCCGTGCGGCCGACGCTCGGCGGCGGAACCGTGTTCGGACTCGATCTCGTTCGTGAGGCGGACGCGGTTCGCGAGCGGACGGGATTGCTCGGCCATGCACCCGGGCTCTATCAGGATCTCACGGCCGCCGAGAATCTGCGATTTGCGCTGCGGATGATGGGCGAGCGGGCCGACGGTGCGATCATCGCCCGGGTGCTGGAGGCGGTGGGGCTTGGAAGCGAGACGGCGACGCGGGTGCGCGGGTTCTCGTCGGGGATGCAGCGACGGCTCGCGCTCGCGCGCCTGTTCCTGCGCCCGCCCCGGCTCCTGCTGCTTGACGAACCATTCGCCAGCTTCGATGCCGATGGCATCGAGCTCGTGAACGGGTTCATCGCCGAGCGTCGCGCCGCCGGCGCGGCCGTGATCGTGGCGACGCACGACCCGGAGAAGGCGATCGGGCTCATCGATCGGACGGTGCGGCTGGAGCATGGCCGCCTGGGCCCGTGACCACCCTCCGCCGCGAGCTCGCGCGTGCCGGCGCGGTGGCGTGGAAGGACCTCACCACCGAGCGCCGCACGAAGGCCACGTTCAACTCCGTGGTGTTCCTCGCCGCGCTCATGCTGCTCCTGTTCGGCTTCGCGCTGGGCCCCGACGCCGAGGCGCTGCGGGGCGCCGCCGCCGGCGTGCTCTGGCTGACCGTGCTGTTCTCGGGCGTGCTCGCGTTCAACCAGTCGTACCAGCTCGAGCTCGAGGGCGGAGCGTTCGAGACGCTGCTGCTGTACCCGGGCGACCGGCGCGCGATCTTCGTCGGGAAGCTCGCCGCGAATCTCGTCTTCGTGCTCCTCGTGCTGCTGCTGATCGTGCCGATGGCGGCAATTCTGTTCAATCTCCCGTTGCTGCGGCCGTTTCCGGGCCTCGCGGGCGTGTTCGCGCTGGGGACGTTCGGTTTCGTGACGCTGGGGACGTTCTATGCGGCGATGGCGAGTCGGGTCCGCGCGCGCGAGGTGCTGCTCCCCCTGTTGCTCTTTCCCATGCTCGTGCCGCTCCTCGTGGGCGCGGTCGCGGCCACGCGCGCGCTGCTGGCCGGGGACGTCATGGGCGACGCCGGCTCATGGATGCGGCTGCTGGGCGCGTACGACCTTATCTTCCTCGTGGCGAGCCTGCTCGCCTTCGAGTACATCGTAGAGGACTGACATGAGCGCGACGGCGTTGCGGCCCATTGGCTCCGTGCTCGAGCCCCCCGCCCGGTGGGTGGCGTGGCTCGGGTGGGGGGCGCTTCTCTTCTTCGTGGCATCGCAGGCCGTGGGGGTGCTGATCTCCCCGCCCGACCGCGACATGGGGCACCTCCAGAAGATCATGTACGTGCACGTTCCGGCCGCATGGACCTCGTTCATCGCGTTCGGGGTCGTGCTGGTCGCCAGCATCATCTACCTTTGGGGGCGGAGCGAGCGCGCGGACCTGGTAGCGGCCTCCGCCGCCGAGATCGGGACCGTGCTGACGGGACTGACGCTGGCGCTCGGTTCGATCTGGGGAAAGCCGACGTGGGGGGTGTGGTGGACGTGGGACCCGCGGCTCACTTCGACCGCGATCACGTTCGTGATCTTCGTGGGATATCTCGCGCTGCGGTCGTTCGTCGACGATGCCGAGCGGCGTGCCCGGTGGAGCGCCGTGGTCGGCATCCTCGGCGCGCTCAACGTGCCGATCGTGTACATGTCCGTGAAGTGGTGGCGAACGATTCACCAGATGCAGTCGAGTCCCTCGACGGTGGATCCCGAGTACGCGCTCGGGCTGCGGCTGAACGCCTTCGCGTTCCTGTTCGTATTCCTGTACCTGCTGGCGCGGCGTTATCGCGCGGCGAAGCTCGAGCGGGCGGTCGAAGTGCGGCAGGATGCGCGCGCGCTCGGCGGAGAGGTGTGAGATGCAAGGGATCGAGTTCGTGGCGGCCTCGTACGTGTTGACGTGGATCGTGCTCGGCGGGTACACCGCCTACGTGTGGCGGCGGTTCGGCCGGGCGGAGCGGGAGCTGCAATCGGAGGAGCGCGTGTCCCGCGGCGTCGAGTCAGGCGCGCGGCACCGGAGCGAACACGTGGGAGGCGCCGCATGATGATCGCGGAGAGGCATTGGCGCACAGACGACGGAGGCACGACATGCTGATCGAACCGAAGCCGGGGCGCGGCCGACGCGTGATGCTCGTGGTGGGCATGGCGGCGATCCTGAGCGGATTCGGCTGGCTGCTCTACGGCGGCATTGGCGAGAATCTCGTCTACTTTCTCACGCCGACGGAGCTCCACGCGAAGGGAGCCACCGCCTACGAGGCGCCGGTGCGACTCGGTGGCATGGTGAAGGCGGGGAGCGTCTCGTGGAACGCGGAGACGCTCGACCTCCAGTTCGACCTCACGGACGGGGCGCGGGAGATGCGCGTACACTCGCGCGGCGCGCCACCGCAGATGTTCCGCGACTCGATCGGCGTGATCGTGGAGGGCCGGTTGACGCGCGATGATGTGTTCGAGTCGACGAATCTCATGGTGAAGCACTCCAACGAGTATCGCGCGCCGGAGCATGGCGAGAAGCCGGCGGACGTCTACCGGACGCTGATGCCCGATGCCTCGCCGGCCGGCGGGAGCGCGCCCCGGTGACGAGACTCATCGGCGCGAGCGCGATAGTGGTCGCGCTCGGGCTTTCGGTCGTCGGGCTGCTCCTGCTCGTCTGGGGCATCCGCGCGAAGCGTCAGGAGCTCGTGCGCTCGGCGTATGCCGCGCTTTACGTGAACTTCGCGCTCCTGGTCGTCGCGAACCTCGCGATGATGTGGGCGCTCGCGACGAACGACTTCAGCGTCAGCTATGTCGCGCAGGTCGGCAGCCGCGCGACGCCGCTGTTCTACACGATCATTTCGCTCTGGGGCGCGCTCGAGGGCTCGATCCTCTTCTGGGGGCTCGTGCTCGCGGCGTACAGCGCCATCGTGGTACACCTCAATCGCGCCCGCGAGGGTACGCTCGTTCCCTGGGCCGCGGCGACGCTGTTCGGGATCGGGATCTACTTCTACATCCTGCTCGTCGGTCCCGCCAACCCGTTCGAGCTCGTGTGGCCGGCGCCGGCCGATGGTCCGGGCCCGAACCCGCTGCTGCAGAACCACATCCTCATGGGGATCCACCCGCCGCTGCTGTATCTCGGCTACGTGGGGATGTCGGTGCCGTTCGCGTTCGCGATCGGTGCCCTGATCTCGAGGGAGCTGGACGATTTCTGGATCCGCACGACGCGGCGATGGACGCTGGCGGCGTGGGCGTTTCTCTCTGCCGCCATCATTGCCGGGATGTGGTGGTCGTACGAGGTGCTCGGCTGGGGCGGCTATTGGGCCTGGGATCCGGTGGAGAACGCGTCGTTCTTGCCGTGGCTCACGGCGACGGCGTTCCACCACTCGGTGATGGTCGAGGAGCGGCGCGGGATGCTGAAGCTGTGGAACGTCGGGCTCATCATCTCGACCTTCCTGCTGACGATCCTCGGCACGTTCCTGACGCGCAGCGGCGTGCTCTCGTCGGTGCACGCGTTCGCCGAGGGGCCGATCGGGACGTACTTCCTGGCGTTCATGGTGATCGTGCTCGTGTTCTCGCTCGTGCTGATCGCGGGGCGCAGCACGGAGCTCCGGAGCACCGGGAGTCTCGACGCGGTCGCGTCGCGCGAGACGGTATTCTTCGCCAACAACCTGGTTCTGACGGCGTTCACGTTCACGGTGCTGCTCGGGACGCTGTTCCCGCTCGTCGCCGAGGCGGTCCGCGGCGTGAAGGTGAGCGTGGGGGAGCCGTTCTTCAATCGCATGACGCTGCCGCTGTGCATGGCGATGCTGTTCCTGGTCGGCGTCGGGCCGGCCCTGCCGTGGCGCGCCGCGACGACGGAGCAGCTCAAGCGGCAGTTCGTGCCGCCGGCGATCATCCTCGTCCTCGTGGCGATCGCCTCGGTCGTGCTCGGCGTCCGGAACATCTATGCGGTGGTGACGTTCGCGTTCGCGGCATTCGCGCTGTACGTGAACGTGCACGAGTTCGTGCGCGGCGCGCGGGCGCGCATGCGGTCGATCGGCGAGAGCGCGATCACGGCGTTCCGGATGATGATCCGGGTGAACCCGCGGCGGTACGGCGGGTTCACGGCGCACATCGGCATCATCGTCCTGACGGTCGGCATCGCGGCGTCGTCGGCGTTCCGCTCGGAGCTGGACGCGACTCTGAGGGCGGGTGAGACGATGACGCTGCGCGGCCACACGGTGCGATTCGACGCGGCGTGGGCGCGCGAGGAGCCGCAGCGATTCGTCGTCGGCTCGGATCTCTCGGTGATGGACGGCGATGCCGTCATCGGCACGCTGCAGCCGAAGCTCAACTTCTACCGGGGCTCCGACCAGCCGATCGCGACTCCCGCGGTGCGCAGCCGCCTCGACGATGATCTCTACGTCAACCTGATGGCGTTCGACGAGCAGGGCGAGCACGTGACGCTGCGCGTGCTGGTGGAGCCGCTGGTGATCTGGATCTGGATCGGCGGCGGGATCATCGCGGTCGGGGCGCTGATCTCGATGTGGCCGCGGCGTCGCCTGCCGCCCGAGGAGACGGATGCGCCGGTCGGCCGCGTGCAGTTCCCCGAGCCGCGGTGGTCGCCGATGGCGGAGCCGGTCGGAGCTCGGCAGGATCGACAGGGCGGATCCGTTGGCGGCAGTGTCGCACGGGACGGTCTCGGGCGTGGTGGGGGCGGGGGCGGGGGCGGGGGCGCAAGCGCCGAAGCGAGAGGCCGGGCATGAACTGGCGCCGCTCCCTGCTCGCCGTCGTCAGCGCGGTGCCGCTCGTCGCGCTGCTGGCCTTCGGGCTCACGCGGGACCCACGCGCCATCCCCTCGCCGCTGCCTGGTCGCCCCGCGCCGGCGTTCGCGCTGCCGGTGATGCGGGACGGTTCGGCGTCGGCGGATTCCGTCCGCCTCGCGGAGCTCCGTGGCCAGATCGTGGTGGTGAACTTCTGGGCATCGTGGTGCCTCGAGTGCCGCTACGAGCACCGGGCGCTGTCGGACGTCGCGGAGCGCTATGCGGAGCAGGGAGTGCGTTTCGTCGGGATTCTCTACAACGACACGCCGCGACTCGGCGAGCAGTGGATCCGCGAGATGGGCGGCCAGAGCTATCTCTCGCTCGTCGATCGCGGCACGCGTACGGCGATCGACTTCGGCGTGTACGGCGTGCCGGAGACGTTCATCATCGACGCGAACGGCACCGTGGCCTACAAGCACATCGGGCCGATCACGGAGCGGGTCCTGGTGCAGAAGATCGAGGAGGTGCGGGCGGCGACGGCGACGGTGGAGGGGGCGTGAGGTCGGCGCGGTCCGGGCGGTCGATTGACCGGCTCATGCTGCCGATGGTCGCCTTCCTCGTGCTGTCGTCGCAGATGCCGGCCGCAACGGGCGACTCCGGCCACGCGATCATCCCTCCCGCGGCCGACACTCAGCGTGCCGCCGACCCCGAGCTCGAGGCGCTGACCCGCGAGGTCGCGAGCGAGCTGCGCTGCCCGGTCTGTCAGGGATTGTCGATCAACGACTCGCCCGCCGAGCTCGCGGTGCAGATGAAGAATGTGATCCGCGATCAGCTCGCCGCCGGACGCACGCCGGACGAGGTGAAGGCCTACTTCATCGGACGCTATGGTGAGTGGGTGCTCCTCGCGCCGGAACCCAGCGGGATGAACCTGATGGTGTACGTGCTCCCGCTCACGGCCTTCCTCGGCGGCGCTCTGCTGATCGTCGTTTCCGTCCGCCGGTGGCTGACACAGTCGGGCGCGCCGGCGCTGGCGCCTGCCGCACCGCTTCCCGGGGACGTCGAGGACGACCTCGACTCGCGACGCTGAACCCCACCATTCGCCGCGCCGCGCGTCCACCTGGTGCGCGCCCTTGTCGTCGTTCGTCCCGTTTCCTCTGACGTCCGTTCCACCATGCCATCTGCCGCCACGCGCAAGCCCTTCGTTCTGTCGGAGTACGTCCGCTGGGGCGACATCGACCTTGCCGGCATCATCTGCTACGGCGCGTACATCCGCTTCTACGAGATGGCGGAGACGGAGCTGTTTCGCGAAATGAAGCTCCCGTTCGGCAAGGTCTTCGAGCGACTCGACATCTGGCTGCCTCGGAAGGTCATGCACACCGAGTTCCATTCGCCAGCGGTGCTCGATCAGCAGCTCAAGGTGCTGACCTACTTCAGCCGTATCGGCGAGTCGTCGCTCACGCTCAACTTCGACGTGATGGACGCGATGCGGAAGACGCTGCACTCGTCGGCCTATCAGGTGCTCGTCTGCGTGGACAAGGCTTCGTTCACCAAGCGGAAGATGCCGGGCGAGATCGCCACGGCGGCGGAGCGGTTTCTGATGACGGTCGAGGCGGCGCGGGCGGCAGTGGAGTAGTCTCGACGCCGGAGAGGTCCGCTGGCTGGACCTGAACCCTGCGGCGCGGCCCGGACGAGACTGAGCGCGGGCAATCGCGCGCCGCGCTTCACGGAGCGAACGGTCGTGCACGCGCTCAGTGAGCGATGCGCAGGGCTCGCCCGGTGCCGGTTGCCGCCCGCTGTCCATCCACGAGCGCCGCAGTGCCGTTCACGAACACGGCCTTGATCCCGACCGGATACTGAAACGGCTCCGTGAACGTCGCGCGATCCGCGACCGTCGCCGGATCGAAGACGACCACATCACCCGCGAGTCCGACTGCCAGCCGGCCGCGGTCGCGCACGCCGATGCGAGACGCGGGGAACGACGTCATCTTCCGCACAGCGTCCTCGAGTGTCATCGCCCGCCGCTCGCGCACATAATGCCCGAGCACGCGCGGGAACGTTCCGAGGCCGCGCGGATGGGGATGCCCCCGCCGCGCCGGCCCCTCCGTCGCGAAGCCGCCGCCGTCGCTGCACACCATGCCGAGCGGGTGCGCGAGGATCCGCGCCGTGTTCTCCTCGCTCATCGCGAAGCCGACCATGCCGATGCTCCCACTCCGCAGGAGCGACACCGCCGTCTCGTACGGGTCGGCACCGAGCGACGCCGCGTACGTCCCGAGGCGCGCGCCCTCCGCCCGCTTGTCGGCGCTGCCGCCGGCGGAGGTCACCATCACGTTGTTCCAGCCGCCGATCGACTCGACCTTCGCGAGCGTTTCCGAGCGAATGCGCGGGGCCACCGCGGGATCGGCGAGGCGCACGAGAAACGCCGCGTTGCCCCCTTCCCGGCTCCACGCGGGGAAGAGATTGCTCAGCCCCGTCGAGTACGCGATGTACGGATAGCGGTCGAAGGCGATGTCCAGTCCCTCCGCCTTCGCGCGCTCGATGCGGGCGAACGCCGTGTCCAGCTTCGGCCAGTTTCGAACGCCCTGCGTCTTGAGGTGCGAGATCTGGAGCGGGCACCCGGCCCCGGTCGCGATCGTGATCGCCTCCTCGATCGCGTCGAGCAGTCGATCATCCTCGTTGCGCATGTGCGTCGCGTACGGGAGCCCGCGCGCCGCGAGCGGACGGCACACGGCGCTCATCTCGTCGGGCCGCGCGAACGCACCGGGGATGTACTCGAGCCCCGACGACGCGCCGCAGGCACCATCGCGCAGCGCGCGTTCGACGATCGCCCGCATCTGCGCGATCTCGGCCGGCGTCGCCTCGCGGTCGTCGTTGCCGACGATGGTGCGGCGCGCGGAGCCGAGGCCGATCATCGACGCGACGTTGACGGCGCTGGGCAGCGCGTCGATGCGGTCGAAGAATCGGGCGAGCGTTTCCGCCTCGGCGTCCGCGCGCTCGGGGTGTGCGGCGCCGCGCGAGCTGCCGTCCTGGCCGGCGACGATCGTCGTCACGCCCTGCCGGATCACCGACTCGGCGCGCGGATCATCGAACAGCGACCCGTCGGCGTGCGAGTGAATGTCGATGAAGCCGGGGGCGACGACGTGGCCGCGCGCATCGAGCTCGAGCGTCGCCGCCGCGGCGGCGACGGCCGGGCCGATCGCCGCGATGCGGCCGTCGAGGAGCGCGATGTCGGCATCGATGCCGGGCGCGCCGGTGCCATCGAGCAGGTGGCCACCGCGGATGCGCACGTCCCATCGCCTGGTCGGACCGAGGGCGGCGGGGGCGGGGCGGACGCCGCAGGCAGTCGCCACGACGGCGGCGGAGGAGGAGAGGAGGAAGTCGCGGCGAGTCGACATGAACACCAACACTGCTCCGCGCTTCCGGCGAGGTCAAGATCCTTCATCGTCGAAAGTCCGGGAACCGGCCGAGGGGATCCAAGACTCGAGACTGCCAGCAGGTAGCTGACCAGCCGGTCAGCGGTAAGGACGATGTTCGAGCAAGCGATTGGGCGCGGCCGGAGCGGAACGGTGATGGCAGTCGAGCCGCACGCACCGTGATTGTGGAATGCGCGATCATCGGCGGCTCCGGGTCTGGCGACGAGCTCACGATTTCGCGGTCGCCGTTCGCCGGGCCACGAGGACATTCCCTCGATCTGGATACGGATCGCTGCGCTCGCAGCTCACCAGAGCCGCAGAGTCGGTCGTGTTCACCATCGTCGAAGGAGCTGGAGCTTCGTCGAAGAAGGATTTCGCGCGCGTCCTCGACATGAGCATCAGATCCACGATGGAAGTGGAATCCCAGCTCGAGCTGGCCCGCGATTATGGCGTTCTCGATTCGCGGAATTGGCGATCGCTGAGCGCGGAGGACGTCGAGATCCGCAAGATGCTCTGTGGCTTGCGTGCCAGAATCCTGAGGGACCTCGAGTCCGACGGCGAGACTTCTGGCTAGCTGGGCTGCTGGCCGGCTGTCAGTCTCGAGTCTTGGATCCCCTCGCCCTCACCCCGACACTAGATCTTCAGCTTCTGAAACTCCCCCGTCTGTGACGGCAGTCCCCCCGTCCGGCTCATCCGCTTCGCCGCCCGCTGCACCCCATCCTGGGCGGCGAGACGGTACACCTCCGACAGCGACGGATGATCGTAGACGCCGCGCAGAAAGCCGTCCAGCGTGCCGCCGAACATCATCGCCGTCATGCCGATGTGGATCAGCTCCGCCGCCTGGTCGCCGATGATCGAAATCCCGAGGATGCGTTGGTCCGCGGGATTGAAGAGGATCTTCAGCATGCCATCGACCTCGCCGCTGATCTGGCCGCGGATCGTCGCGCGAAAACCCGCGCGGCCGACCTCGAACACGACCTTCCGCGCGCGCGCCTGCTCCTCCGTCAGGCCGACGAGCGCGACCTCCGGGATCGAATAGACCGCGTACGGCACGACCGGCGCCGAGCGCTCGCGGTACTTGAGATCGTAGGCGTGACAGACCGCGGCGCGGGCGTGCTCGCGGGCGATCGGCACGCGGGCGGGCGCGCCGGTCACCGACCCCGCGGCATACACGTGCGGGACCGACGTGCGGCAGTGCTCGTCCACCGTAATGAAGCCGCTCGGCCCCGTCCGGATGCCGGCCAGCTCGAGCCCGAGGCCCTCGATGTTCGGCTCCAGGCCGTTCGCCCACAGCACGCAGTTCGCGGCGAGGGTCGCGTCATCCGAGAGCACCACGCGGCCGACCCCATCCACCACCTCGACGCGCGTCACCTGCGCGTCGCTGTGGATCGAGATCCCGAATCGGGCCGTGAGCTGGTGCCGCAACGCCTCGCCGATCTCGAGGTCCATGTGCATCAGCAGGCGCGGACGCGGATTGACCAGCGTCACCTGTACGCCCAGCGCACCGAAGATCGAGGCGTACTCGCACCCCAGGGCGCCGCCCCCCACCACCACGAGCGACCGCGGGATCGCGGGCAGGCGGAGGATCGACTCCGCATCGACGATCACCGAGTCGTCGAACGGGACCGACGCCGGACGCGCGGGCGAGGCGCCGCTGGCGACGAGAAAGTGATCCGCCGAGAGCCGCCGCGGGTCCTGCTTGAACCGCGTGACCTCGATCATCCGCGGCGAGATGAACCGCGCGACGCCCTGCACGATGTGGATGTTCTTCCGATTCAGCCGCTCGCCGACGAGCAGCCACGCCGCCTCGACGGCATCGCGCTCGCGGAACATGAAGTCGCCCATCCCGATGTCCGGCTTGACGGAATACTGCACGCCGTAGAGGCCGTGCTGTCGAAGCCCCGAGAAGTAGAGCGCGGTCTCGCGCAGCGCCTTCGATGGGATCGCACCCGTGTTGACCGCCGCGCCGCCGGGCTTGGGCGCCCGCTCGACGATGCACACTCGCTTGCCGAAATACGCGGCCTCGGTCGCCGCCGTCTCCCCTGCGGGGCCGGCGCCGATGACGATCAGATCGTAATGGTCACTGAGTTCGTGCAGCTCACTCATGCTGAGGCGGACACTGAGGCGGGGGCGGGCGGTGAGGCGGACGCTTCGGCTGGAATCAACGCATCCTCCCGATAAACCACCCAGCCACTCTGCTCTTCGACCACGAGCTCCACCTCCGTTCCGATGGGGAGCGTGAGGTTCGGGATCTCGTGGCCGGCCGGGAAGTCCATGAGGACGGGGACGTCGAGGTCGGCGACGAGGTCGAGGAGAAAATCCTCGAACTCGTCCTCCTCCGACCGGTCGAGGGACAACTGACCGAAGACAATCCCCTTGACATGACGAAGCAGGCCGGCCGCGCGTAAATGCACCAGCCGCTCGTCCGCGACCGACATCGGATCGCGCGTCTCCTCGAGAAAGAGGATCGCGTCGCGCGTGTCCACCTCGTACGGCGTTCCGATCGTCTGCTGGACGAGCGACAGATTGCCGCCGATTAGCCGGCCGACCGCCCGGCCGGGGCGCACTGCGCGCGCGATGTCCCGGCCGATCTTCGTGGCCGGCCGCGGCGTGGTCAGGGCCGTCAGCAGCGAGACCATCGTGGGATCGCGGGTCCCCGGCACAAGGTCATCGACCGTCGGCCCGTGAAAGACTCGCAGGCCCGCCCTCCGCATCAACCACAGGTGCAGAGCCGTCACGTCCGAGTAGCCGACGAACGCCTTCGGGTTCCTGCGGAACACCTCGGGCTCCAGGTGGGGGAGCATGCGCACGGCTCCGTATCCACCGGTCCCGCCGATGACGGCCCGCACTCTGGGATCGAGCCACATGCCCATGAAGTTCTCAGCGCGCCGCTCGTCCTCGACCCGCTGAAAGCGGCGCATCTGCGAGATCTCGGGGTCGAGGATCACCCCGAACCCGGCCCGCTCGAGCGCACGGACCCCCCGCGCCAGCCAGCCCGCCCTCGGCGAGTAGGAGGGCGCGACGACGCCGATCGTGTCGCCTTTGACCAGCGCGGGAGGGCGGAGGAGCTCGTTGGAATCTGGGGCCATGCCGACTGATGCGACGGTGAGTGGAAAGTCCGAGCACGGGACGGGGATCCAAGCCTCGAGCCTGTCAGCGCTGCCAGCGTGCCAGCCGGTGAGCAACGGCGGGTGCCTCTGGCTGGCCGACTGGCCGGCTCACGGCTGTCAGTCTCGAGGCTTGGATCCCCCGTCCCGTTCCCGAAGCCTAAAGATCCTAGCGCGATGCCCGACCGCCAGCCAGCGCCTCGGTTCTCCCTCAGCGCCGGGAACGCTAGATTCCGCCCCATGACCTACGTCCGGAAGGGATTCGGCCTCCGCGCCGAGGTCCAGGAGCTCCTCGCGGCCGACTATACCGGGCAGCTCGTGGACCTCTTGACGGCCCGGGACCACACACTCACGGCCGGGGACGTCACCATACGGCTGGCCCGGGAGTTCGGATTCTGCTACGGCGTGGACCGCGCGGTCGACTACGCCTACCAGACCCGCGCCAAGTTCCCCGATCGCCGAATCTTCCTCGTCGGCGAGATCATCCACAACCCGCACGTGAACGCCCGTCTCCAGGGAATGGGCATCGAGTTTCTGCTGCCGACCTCGCTCGCGGACGGTCGCACGGGGTTCGACTTTTCCGCGGTGCGCGGGGAGGACGTGGTCCTGATCCCCGCCTTCGGGGTGACGATCGGCGACTTCGAGACGCTGCGTGCGCTCGGCTGCGTGCTCGTCGACACGACCTGTGGCTCGGTGCTCAACGTCTGGAAGCGCGTCGACAGCTACGCGCGCGACGGGCTGACCGCGCTCATCCACGGCAAGTACCATCACGAGGAGACGCGCGCCACCGCCTCGCAGGCGCAGAAGCACGAGGGCGGCACGTACATCGTCGTGCGCGACATGGATGAGGCGCGCCTCGTCTGCGACTACATCGAGGGGCGCGGGGACCGTGCCTCCTTCCTCGAGAAATTCGCGGCGGCGACGTCGCCAGGGTTCGATCCCGACAGGGACCTGCGCCGGGTGGGCGTCGCGAATCAGACGACGATGCTGGCGCGCGAATCCCTCGCCATCGGCGAGGAGGTCGGGCAGGCCATGGAGCGCGCGCACGGGGCCGACTACCGGCGCGAGCACTTCCGCACCTTCGACACGATCTGCAGTGCCACCCAGGATCGGCAGGATGCGATCGTCGAGCTGCTCGAAGAACCGCTCGACGCGATGCTCGTGATCGGTGGCTACAACTCGAGCAACACGATGTCGCTCGCCGCCCTGTGCGCGGAAAAGGTCGCGACCTATCACGTCGAGGACGCGCGCTGCATCGATCCCGGACGCGGCGCGATCCGGCACAAGCCGGTGGGAGCCGCCGGCGAGGTGGAACGGGCCGGGTGGCTCTCGGCGCCGGGTCCGATCCGGATCGGCGTGACCGCCGGCGCGAGCACGCCCAACAACAAGATCGGCGAGGCCGTCGCGCTCATCCTCGCCACGCGCGGCATCGACGCGGCGGCCGTGGCATGACCCGCAACCCCCGTCGGAGGCGCGGCCCATCTCCGGTCTGCTGAGGCGTCGCCCGCGCCACGTGCCGCGGCCGGCACCGCCGGGCACTGCCGAGCTGCGGTCCGGCGACTCGCGAGTCGTGATCGTCCCCGCCTGGGGTGGCAAGATCATCGCGCTCGAGCTGGCGGGCCGGCAGTGGCTGTGGACCGCCCCCGGCATCGATCGCGCGACCGACGATCCCGCCGCGGCGGCGACGCTGGGCGGCTTCGACGAGTGCTTCCCGACCGTGGCCGCGGCGACCGTCCCGGTCGGGTCCACGCCGATCTCGTTTCCCGAAGGGGGTGAGCTGGTCGCGCAGCGCGCCGACACGCGGATCCTCACCCCGGACGGCGTCGTGGAGGCCGTCAGCACGTGGCACGGCGAGCGTCACCTCTATCGGTTCTCGCGCACGGTGCGCATCGAGCAGGATGGGACGGTCGAGATGCGCTACGAGGTGGAGAACGAAGGCTCGGTGGCGCTGCCGTTCATCTGGGCGTCACGACCGCACTTTCCGCTGAGCGCCGAGACGCGCCTCCACCTTCCGCATCGCTCGCGGCTGCGCGTCGCGTCGCAGCACGGGATCGATCTGGGCGGCGCCGACACGGGGGCGACGAGCGAGCATCAGTGGCCGCTCGTCAAGCTGGAGAAGCGGGTCGTGGATCTCTCACGGCCCGAGAGCGTGGGCCGGAAGTACGCGGCGAAGCTGTTCGTCGATCCGGTCGGCGGCACAGTCGCGATCGAGGAGCCGCCGCTCCGGCTCGAGCTCGTGGTCGATCCCCGGGAGGTTCCGGAGCTCGGCATCTGGATCAACCGGCGCGCCCTCGCGCCGAAGAAGCAGCGCGCGCCGAACCTGATCGCGTTACAGCCCGGCATCGGTGCCCCCGATTCGCTTGCCGACGCGCTCGGCGCCTGGAAGGGCGCGAGCACGCTCGCGCCGGACGAGCGCCGCGAATGGACGGTGCGCTGGCGCGCCCGTCGCATCGAGGACGCGAAACCGGAGGCATGACGTGATGGCTGCGTCGCGATCCGGGCGGAACGCCGGACTCTCCGCGTGACGCCGGAGTCCTGACGTGGAGCTCGCGCACTACCTCGCGCTCGGCGACTCCGTCTCGATCGATCTCTATCCAGCGCTCGATGCGGGCGAGACCGACGTCGCCGTTGCGCTCGAGCGCCTGCCAGACGCGGGCGCCGTCGCGCCCCTAGGCGCTGCGTCGCTGTTGTTCAGGAACGACGATGCACGCTGGCCGGAGTTCACGGGGCGTGACCTCGTGTCGACGCACCCCGACATTCGGCACACGAATCTCGCGCAGGATGGCGCGACGATAGGCGACGTCTTCGGCGACCAGCTCTCGATCATGGAGCCGAGCGATGAGCCGACGCTCGTGACGCTGACGATCGGCGGCAACGACCTGCTCAGCACCTACGCGGCGCGCCCGAGCACGCGGGTGTTCGCGGCGGCGGTGCGCGACATCGCGGACGCGTATGATGTGCTGGTGGAGCGGATCCGCGAAGCCTTCCCCCGGCTCGTCCTGGTGCTGAGCACCGTGTACGATCCGACGGATCGGTCCGCGCGCATGCCGGGCGTGTTCGACACGGAGGGCCCGCTGCCGCTGCACCATCTGGACGCGTTGAACGCGCGAATCCGGGCCGCGGCGGGAGCTGGGCCGGAAACGCGCCTGGCGGAGGTCTACGGGCACTTCCTCGGTCACGGCGTGAGCGTCGATGAGGGCGAGCGCTGGTATTGGCGCCGCTCGATCATCGAGCCGTCGGCGATGGGCGCGAGCGAGGTGCGGCGCGTGTGGTG
>CAYLPM010000410.1:0-3332 GCA_964385525.1 uncultured Gemmatimonadaceae bacterium | reverse complement strand
GCTCGCTCGCACCCGGCACACTCACCGTCACCCGGCACGCACATGGGGCTCTTCGGCCGCAAGAAGACGACGATCGGGCTCGACATCGGCTCCGGCCTCATCAAGGTGGCCGTGATCGATCACGGCAAGGGCGAGCCCGAGCTGACGAAGGTGGCCATCGCGCCGCTATTGGCCGACGCGATCGTCGAGGGCGAGATCATGGACCCCGGCATCGTCGGCGATGCCGTGCGCGCCGCCCTCTCCAGCGCCGGGATCAAGCAGAAGGGCGTCGTCACCGCCGTCGGCGGTCGCGACGTGATCATCAAGAAGATCCAGATCGAACGGGTGAAGGAAGCGCAGGCGCGAGAGCTGATGCGCTGGGAAGCCGAGCAGCACGTGCCGTTCGACATCGAGTCCGTGGAGCTGGACTTCCAGATCCTCGACCCGGACGGCGAGGGCCTGGAGATGCAGGTGCTCCTCGTCGCAGCCAAGCGTGAGCTCGTCGACACCAAGGTGCGCCTCGTCGCCGATGCAGGGCTCCGTCCCGCCGTGGTCGACGTCGACGCGTTCGCCCTGCACAATGCCTTCGAGCTGAACTACCCGCACGCCATGGAAGGCATCGTTGCGCTCGTGAACATCGGTCACGAGGTGACGACGATCAACATCCTCGATGATGGCGTGCCGATCCTCACGCGCGACCTGACGCTCGGCACGCGCCGCTTCCGCGAGGACCTCCAGCGAGAGCGCGGTCTGGACGCGGACGCCGCCGATGAGCTCCTCCAGGGCTACGACCGCTCCCCGCATCTCGATGCGGTGATCGAGATGCGGGGCGAGGAGATCGCGACCGGCATCGAACGCGCGGCCGCGTTCCTCGCCTCGTCGTCGCGTTCCGGCTCGAACCTCCGCTCCGTCTACACCTGCGGCGGCGGAGCCCGGATTCCGGGGCTCAACGAGGCCCTCGGCGACCGTCTCCGGATGGTCGTGGAGGTCGCCAACCCGCTGGCAAACTTGAAGGTGCGTGACGGCGCTTTTGCGTCGCTCGTCACTGACGAGGTTGCTCCGCTTCTGATGCTCCCGATCGGGCTCGCGCTCCGAAAGGTCGCCTGACCACCGAAGGTTGCCCGCATGATCGAAATCAATCTGCTCCCCGGTGCCGGGAAGAAGAAGTCTCGTGGCGCTCGCGCCGCGGGCGGCGGCATCAGCCTTGGCGCACTCGGGGCGAGCATCATCGGGAAGGTCAAGGACCCCTGGCTCGTCGGCGGGATCGCCACGGCTGCGGGGGTCGTCGCGCTCGTGGGCATGCTGCACGTGAAACAGACGGCGCGGGCCCGCATGCTGATCGACCGGCAACAGAAGGCGGTGCAGGACTCGATGCGCTACGCGACGGTCCTCAACGAGAAGCGCAAGGCCGAGGCGCAGCGCGACTCGGTGCTCACGCAGCTCAACGTGATCCGCTCGATCGACAACAACCGCTTCGTGTGGCCGCACCTGCTCGATGAGATCAGTGGGGCACTGCCGCCGTATACCTGGCTGACGTCCGTGCGCCAGACGAGCGAGCCCGTGTCGGCGGCCGCGGCCTCCGCGGCCGCCGCGGCATCGCGAGCGAACACACGTACCGCGAACACGCGCTCGACCGCGCGGACACGCCAGGCCGCCGCGGCGTCGGGCGGCGGTCCGCTCGGCGACACGCTGACGTTCCAGCTCATCGGGCGCACTGTCGACATCCAGGCGCTGACGCGCTTCATGTCGGTCCTGGAGGCGTCGCCCTTCATCGAGCGGATCGATCTCTCGCGCTCGCTCCTCGTGATCGAGGGCGACAAGGAAGTCACCGAGTTCGTGCTCGATGCGCGCTATCAGCAGCCGGATTCGTCGCTCATCCGCCGCGTGCCCCTCACACTCACGTCGGCGAGGTAGCCATGGCGGTCTTCAACAAGGATCGGGACAAGGCCATGGCGCTGGTGATCGCGCTGGCGCTGGCGCTCGGCTACGCGTGGCATGCCTATCTGTATTCGCCCAAGGAGACCGAGCTCCAGGCGGTGAACGATCGCATCACGAAGCTCGATCGATCGAACAACGCCGCCAAGCAGGAGCTGGCGGCCGGTAGCGTCGAGGAGCTTCGCGCCCAGGCGCGCGCTTACGCGGCGAACCTGCAGCTCATGCGGCAGCTCGTGCCGGTCGGCAGCGAGGTGCCCGCGCTTCTCGAGCAGATCTCGACCGCCGCCCGGCGCGTCGGGCTCGACATCGCGATGGTGGAGCCGCAGCCCGTGATCGGCGGCAGCGAGTTCGACACGCATCGCTACAAGATGGGCGTCGCCGGCAACTACCATCAGGTCGCCGAGTTCCTCACCAACGTCGGCGCGCTGACGCGTATCGTCGAGCCGATCCGGCTCGACCTGAAGATCGGCACGGCGAACGCGCGGCGCGGCAGGCAGCGCGCCGGTACCGCGGTGATCGAGGCCGGATTCGAGATCCAGACCTACGTCGCCAAGCCATCGAGGGGGAGCCAATGATCCGGATCCTCGCGATCGCGGCGCTGGTCGGCGTCGCCTCGACGGCGCACGCGCAAGGCGTGCCGCCGATCACGCGTTCCAAGGACGTCGCGACCAAGGCCGCGAACGCCGCCAGCGCGCGCGTCCGACGGCAGGAGCAGGTGACGGCCGAGCCCTCGGCCGACACGACGCGCCGCGGCGCGCGCACACCGGCTCTGGCCGCGAGAGAGCCCTCGCCAGCGTCGCGCGGCGTCACCTCCACGGGGACCGCGGTGGACAGCGTCCGCCCCGAGCTGCCCGGCGCCTCGGGAGAGCTCGTGCTGATGCGCGAGATCTTCCGCTACGAGTCCGGCGGCCGTCGGGATCCCTTCGTCTCCTTGATGCAAACGGGCGAGCTTCGTCCGGTGATCAACGATCTCCGCCTCATCGGCGTGATCTACGATCCGACCGGCCGGCGTTCCCTGGCGACCCTGCGGGACGTCTCGACCAACGAGCTCTATCGCGTGGCCGTGGGCAACGTGCTCGGCCGCGTGCGCGTCACGCACATCCTGCCCAAGCAGGTCACCGTCACGATCGAAGAGTTCGGGTTCAGCCGCCAGCAGGCGCTGATCCTGGGTGACACTACCGCTACGAGGACCAACCGATGAACCGAGTCTGGACGCTGGCCGCGATGGCCGCGGTCGCGCTGGGCGTCGGCGCGGGTGAGCTCCGCGCCCTGCAGACGACGAGTCCCGCCGCGGGCTCCGTCACGGCGCTGAGCATCGTCCCGGCCTACGGCCGGGCCGAAGTCGTGATCGCGATCGACGGCGACGTCGAGGTGAAGGACTTCGCGCTCACGGGGCCCCACCGGGTGGTGCTCGACGT
>CAYLPM010000409.1:0-1656 GCA_964385525.1 uncultured Gemmatimonadaceae bacterium | reverse complement strand
GGTGTAGATCCTGAGGGTCATGCGGGCAATCTAAGCTCGCGAGGACGGGGCAGCCACGCGGATCCGCGGATCGAAGTGATCAGTGTTCAGCCGTCGGTGATCAGTGCACAGTGCACGCCTCCCTGACGACTGAAGACCGGGGCGCTGACCACCGAACACTTCGAGGTCCCTTTCCGTTTTCGAGGGCTCTGCCTTTCAGCGCCCGAGCAGCCGCGCCAGCAACCCTCGGTGCGGCCGCCTGAGCGCCGCGCCCAGATTCGAGAAGCTCGTGTGCTCCGGCGTCCGTGCTCCCGCCTGCCGAGTCGTCGGCTGGAAGGTTCCGGGGAAGAGCCGAGCCAGGTGCTCCTCGAGCCGGTCCGGTGTGCCGACGTCGTTCTGTGCGGAACACCAGCGATCGAGCGCGTGGCCCATGGCCGATGCCGTCGGGCGACGATCCGGATTGCGCTCCAGCGCCAGCGAGAGGATCTGCTCCAGCTCCGGATCGATGTCGGGGAGTCGCATGCGGATGCTCGGCAGCGGGTCGACCGCGACCTCATCGATCGCGAGCTCCGTCATGTCCTCCGTGAACAGCGGTTCGAGCGCGAGCAGCTCGTAGAGGATCACGCCGACGGTGAACACATCGCTCGGCGCCTCCACCGAGAGTCCGAGCAGCTGCTCGGGGCTCATGTAGTGCTTCTTGCCCATCAGCATCGGCCGCGTCGCCGCCGGATCGATCGACGTGCGCGCCTTGGCGATGCCGAAGTCCGCGAGCTTGATGTGGCCATCCCACGTGGCCATGATGTTGCCCGGCGAGACATCGCGGTGCACGATGTCTAGCCGCTGTCCGTCCGGCGCGACGAAGTTGTGGGCGAAGTCGAGCGCGCGGCAGACGCGGCTGACGACGTAGGCAGCGAGCGGGCGCGGAATCGGCTCGCCGAGCTCGCGGTGGCGGTCGATCACCGCGCGCAGCGTCGGCCCGCGGATGAACTCCATTGCGATGAAGTAGTCGCCGCTCTCCTCGCCGAGCTGGTAGATCTGGACGATGTTCCCGTGCAGCAGGTTTGCCGAGAGCTTGGCCTCGTCGATGAAGAGCTGGAGAAACTCCTGCTGCCGCGCGTACTCGGGGTGGATGACCTTGAGCGCGATCGTCTTGGTGAACCCAGCCGGCCCGAGCTGCTCGGATTCGTACACCGTCGCCATGCCGCCCTCCGCGATCTTCCGGATGAGCCGGAAGGTGCCGCGGTACTCGAGGATCGGATCGTCGGCGGTCAGGCGTTCCATCTGGAGTGCGCTCCCGCGACAGGGGCTGGGGTGCCATCGGGCGCCGCGCCCATGACCGGGGTGCGGGCGTGGCGGAATGTCGATCGCGTCATCGTGCGCCCGGGACTCGGGATGACAGCGGGGCCGCTGGACCGCGCCGGGGACGGCGCTCCCCGCTCCCCCGCGAAGCCGGCTATACTATTTTTCGTCATGGTTCACGAACTGAAAGACATCACGATCCTCGGCGGCGGGCCCACCGGGCTCTTCGCGCTCTTCTATGCCGGCATGCGCGGCGCGAGCGCGCGCATCATCGACGCCCTCCCGGAGCTCGGCGGCCAGCTCACCGCGCTCTATCCCGAGAAATACATCTTCGACGTCGCCGGGATCACGAAGGTTCTCGCCAAGGATCTGGTCCGC
>CAYLPM010000408.1:0-6661 GCA_964385525.1 uncultured Gemmatimonadaceae bacterium | reverse complement strand
CTGCGGCTGTAGCTCATGCTGACGCTCGGGAGGTACGGCGCCCGAGCGGCCTTCGCGGTGGCCCGGGCGGCCGCGTAATTCGCCTGTGCCGTCTGCACCGCCGGCGCCTGGAGCGCGAGCTGCTCGATCCGGACGCTGTCGGCATCCAGATCGACCCAGTCGATCGTGGTGTCCGGCTCCGCGGTGACCGGCTCCGGCGAGGCGATCGTCCGCGTGAGGGACGCGTTGGCGTTGCGCAGCGCGTTTTCCGCCTGGAGCACGGCCAGCCGCGCGTTGCCGACCTGAATCAGCGCGCGGAGCGTGTCGGAGATGATCGCCGAGCCGGCGTTGACGCGCGCCTGCGCGGTGCGATACTGCTGCTGCGCCTGCTCGAGCGACGACTGCGCCGCGGCGATCTGATCGCGTGCCGCGAGCACCGCGAAGTACTGCTGCTTGACCGTGAGGGCGACGTTGTAGCGCGTCTGGATCTCGCCGACTTCGGCCGCTTCGGAGGACGCGCGCGCGCTCGACAGGTTGTACCAAGTCCGGCCACCGTCGAACAGGGTCATCCCCATGCTCAGGCCGTTGCTGTAGTTCCAGCTCCCGCTGCTGATCACGTTCCCCTGGTCATCCACCCGGTCGCCCTGGCCGCCCGACCATCCGGCGCCCGTGCTCAGGCTGACGTTCGGGAGGAAGGCGGCGAACGACGAGCGCACGCTCGCCGCCGAGGTGCGCATGGTGCCGCGGGCCTGAATCGCCTGCAGCGAGTTCTGCTGGGCGAGCCGGACGGCTTCCTCGAGCGCGATCGGACGGGCGGTCGTGTCGATCATCACCGACATAGGCTCTTGCGCCCCGAGCAGAGCCGGGGCGAGGAGCAGAGCGAAAAATCGCATTGGTATCAGTTCCCCTTGTTCTGTTTGTCCCGGCGGGCGCGCTCCCGTTCCTCGCGCTCACGCCGCAGCTGGTCCCATGTGGCCTGCTGTTCGGGCGTCAGCATCGCGCGAATCTGGGCTCGGGTGTTCGCGCTCACCGAATCGATCGCCGGCTCGAGAGGCTCCATGAGCGCGTGCAGATCGCGGCTCTTGGCATCGAGCAGGGAATCGAGCGTCACCTGCTGCGTCTCCGTCAACACGAGCACGCGCGCGAGACGTTCGCGCTCGGACTCGCGGTTCTTTTCCTTGCTGTTCACGAGAAACCGGTCGGCTGAAAAGCCGAGAACCCCGCCGACCAGGACGGCGCCCAGGACGAACATCAGCGCGAGATTCTTCGAGGGATGCATGACCACTCCCACTCAGTGAGACAAGACGAGCTGCAACGTGGCATCGCGCTCCGACATCGACGACGGACGCACCACGGTCTGCACGGAAACCGGCGCCGAACCGCGCATCGCCTGCTCGTAGGCGATCTGGCGTTCCGCGGCCCGTTCCTGCATCAACGCGAACCCGGCGAGGAGGCAGGCCACGGCCGCCGCGGCCACGCCCGCCGGCACCCAGCCGGAGACCACGGTCCACCAGGACGCCCCGGGATCGCCCGTCACACGCGCCATGATCGACGCCTCCAGCCGGGACCAGTAGGCCTCGTCCGTCGGCGGCGCGTACATCTCGCGCAGCATGCTGGTCACCGTCTCATCCGCCCCGTCGAACCGCGGATCCATCGGAACCCTGCTCATCAGTCGCTCCGTAGATTCCCGAGCGCGCGCCGCAGCACCGCCCGGGCATGGTGGAGATCGGAGCGGGCGGTCCCTTCCGGGATTCCCAGCATCGATCCGATCTCCGCGTGCTTGTATCCTTCCACATCGTGCAACACGATCACGGCCCGCTGCCGCTCCGTCAGCAGCGTCAGCCCCGACCGGAGCCGCCGTCGCAGTTCATCCGCTTCTCCCGGATCGCGGAACGGCAGCGCCACCGAATCGTGGAGTTCCTCCGCGTCCCGCACCTTCCGACGCCGCACCAGATCCAGCGCCGCGTTGGCGACGATCCGGTTCAACCAGGCCGCGAACGGCTGGTCCGGCTGAAAACGGTCCAGCGCGCGGTACGCGTGCAGGAACGCCTCCTGGACCGCGTCCTCCGCATCTTCGTGCGTCGGCACGATCGCTCGCGCCACCGCATACGCCCGGCGCTGGTGCAGCCGCACCAGCGCCGTGAACGCCCCCTCATCGCCCTCCTGCGCGGCGACTATCAGCGCTCGCTCGCGCAGACGGGCGTCCACGTCACCCCTGGGTGGCGTTGCCTTGGTGACGGGCTGTGCGACGAGGGCAGTGTTCATTCGGCTAGGCGCATCTCTCGTACCCTAAACGCGGGTCCCGCGGGAAACGTTGCCCCCGTCGACCCTCCGGCGAGCCCTCTCGCCGGCCTCGGCGGGGACCCCTCCGACGCCCCGACGCGGCCCGCGGCCCGGTTCCCCTACGCCGCGGGCGATCCCGCCAGTCCCAGCCGCTCGGCCACCCCCTGCATCGCCGCGATCACGAACGCGATGTGCTCGTCCAGCGCGACGCCGAGCGCCTCCGCGCCGATCAGGATGTCCTCGCGATTCACCCCGCGCGCGAAGGCCTTGTCCTTCATCTTCTTTCGGACGCTCCGCACGTCCACGTCGTGCACGCTCTTCGACGGCTTGACCAGCGCCGTCGCGGTGATGAGCCCCGTGAGCTCGTCCACCGCGAACAGTGCCCTCGCCATCAGCGACTCACGCGCGACACCGGTGTACGTCGCATGGCCGAGGATGGCCTGGAGCACGTCCTCCGGATACCCGCGCTCGCGGAGGATGCGCACGCCGGCGGAAGGATGCTCGTCCGTCGGCGAGTGCGCGTCGTTGGGCCAGCGCTCGTAATCGAAGTCGTGCATCAGCCCCGCGGCGGCCCAGCGTTCGGGATCCTCGCCGAAGCGCTCCGCGTAGGCGCGCATCGCCGCTTCTACGGCAAGCATGTGCTTGCGGAGCGAGTCGCTCGCGGTGAACTCCTCGAGGAGGGCGAGCGAGGCATCGCGGGAAGGGAGCTCGGGCATCATCGATCGGGCGAAAGGTGGACTGCGACATCACGAGAGCTGAACCCCGGGACTGGGCGGCAGCCCGCGATCGGGCCGCCCCCGCGCGCATCCCCGGGTTTTCCTTCGGCGTCCGGATTCCTCGTCGGCGCTCTACCTTTATGATGTCGAGACGGCAAGTCCAATATGAAGTCGAGACAGCAAATCCAGGACGGCCGCCCCATGCAACCGATCGAGGAGAGCTCCATGACCCCCGACCTCGGGTTCGTTCACCGGTTCGACCGCGGCACCTCGGCGACGACGCTCCTCTTGCTCCACGGGACCGGTGGCGACGAGGACGATCTCCTTCCACTCGGCCGCCTGCTCGACAGCGAGGCCAGTCTTCTCAGCCCGCGCGGCAAGGCGCTCGAGAACGGGATGCCCCGGTTCTTTCGCCGGCTGGCGGAGGGCGTGTTCGACATCGAGGATCTCATCGCGCGCACCCACGAGCTCGCGACGTTCGTTCGCGCGGCAACTGAACAGTACGCGCTCGATGCGTCGCGAATCGTCGCCGCGGGGTTCTCCAACGGTGCCAACATCGCCGCGAGCCTCCTGCTTCTTCATCCAGGTCTCCTGCACGCCGCCGTGCTGCTCCGGGCCATGGTTCCCTTCGAGCCGGAGCGCCTCCCCGACCTCTCGGGGACGTCCGCGATCATTATCGGCGGCAGCGCCGATCCCATCGTCCCGCGGGCGCAGACCGAGCGCCTCGCCGAAATGCTCGGCGAGGCGAGCGCGAACGTGACCGTCGCGTGGCAGCCCACCGGGCACGGGCTCACGCAAGGTGATGTCGCAGCGGCAACCCGCTGGCTCGCCAAGGCAATGGGCGGGAACGCCGGGGCACACGCCGGCGGCACCGCGGCTCGAGATCGGGAGCCGGGCCGATGACGCAGCAGCGCGAGGATGACGAATCGCCGCCGAACGGGGGCAGCCTGGGCGAAACCGAGAAGGTCCGGTTCGAGATGGGCCGGCTCACGCCCAGGGATCGCTACAAGCTCCTCTCGGCGGTCGTCGTCCCGCGCCCGATCGCTTGGATCACCACGCTCGGCGCGAATGACACGATCAACGCCGCGCCGTTCAGCTATTTCAATCTGATGGGGAGCGACCCGCCGGTGGTGGTGATCGGGATCGGCGATCGCGATGGCCGGGCGAAGGACACCGCTCGCAACATCGGGACAGGCGGCGAATTCGTCATCAACATCGTCGACGAGGCGACGGCCCCCGCCATGAACGTCTCCGCCGGCGAGTACGCGTACGGCGTCGATGAGCTCGCGAAGGCCGGGCTGACGCCCGCGCCCTCGGCCAGTGTGCGCCCGCCGCGGATCGCGGAGTCGCCGATTCACCTCGAGTGCCGCGAGCTCACGACGCTGACGCTGGGCAATACGCGGATCGTGGTGGGCGAGGTGATCGAGCTGTGCATCCGCGCCGATCTCGTGGACCCCGCCGCGGTGCGCGTTCACGCCGAGCGGATCGGGGCGGTGGGTCGAATGCACGGGCGCGGCTGGTACACGCGGACGCGCGACCTGTTCGAGATGGTGAGGCCGAGGATTGGCGGGACGCGGAGCGAAGGGGAGGGTTGAAAGACTTGAAGTACTGCGTACTGCTTGAATGGCGCTCAAGCAGTACGCAGTACGTCATTCGCAGTGCGCGGCAGACAGTACGGAGCCGGCAGTCCGATACGTCTGCCGTCGTCAGTTCCCGTGCTCTGCGGCCGGCGCCGCCGCCTCGTGGCCCTCGAAGCTGGCGTTGGTCAGCAGCACCATCCCGTACACGAGCAGGAGAATGGTGATCGCGCCGCCGATCAGGCCGACGAACGCGGCCGACTTGTCTCCCTTGCAGAGCGACATCGGTGTCGTGGGTTGCGGGTCGCGCGTGCGATCAGGCCACGCGCACCCTGGTCATGGTGTCGTCCTTTTCGATCTGCTGGAGCACGTCGACGCCGTCGGTCAGCTTGCCGAAGACCGTGTGGACGCCGTTCAGGTGCCGCGTGCTCGATTCGCTCAGCACGATGAAGAACTGGCTGCCACCGGTGTCCTTGCCGGCGTGCGCCATGGACAGGGCGCCGAGCTCGTGCGTCTTCGGATTGCCTTGCGTTTCGCACTTGATCTTGTAGCCCGGGCCGCCGGTTCCGATTCGCGGATCGCCGGACGGAAGGTCGCGCGAGTTGGGGTCGCCGCCCTGCACGACGAAGTTCGGGATCACGCGGTGAAACCTGACGCCGTCGTAGAACCCCGAGTTCGCCAGCTTCTCGAAGTTGGCGACCGTGTTCGGTGCCTCCTTCTCATACAGCTCCACGGTCATGGTGCCGCGGTTGGTCTCGATCGTTGCCTGCTTTCCCACTGCTCCCTCGAATTTGTGGTCGACGTGAATTCTATCGAGACAGGGGCGATGGCGCACGGGGGATGGCGCGGATAGCTTCAGCGGTTCATGCAGACGACGAAGAACGGCTCGGTGCCCGGCCGGGGGCGTCCGGTGCGCGACGTGCGCCCGCTTCGCCCGGCACGACGATGACCGGCGACGGCGGCTCGCCCGAGAGCATCTATGCCAGCCGGCGCGATCGCCACCTCGCGGATCGGCGGACCATCGCGACGCGGGAGCGACGCATCTCCTGGGCTCGGCTGGTCGTCGCCGTCGTCGCGATCGCCTGGGTCGTCCTCGCGGAACGTCAGTCGGCCCTGCGCGGCCTGGCGATTCCCGGCGCGGTGGCGGTCGCGCTCGTGTTCATCGTGCTCGTTCGCATGACGGGCCGACTGCGCGAGCAGATGCGCGTGCTGGGAGCGCTCGCGGCGGTGAACGATGAGAGCGAGCATCGATCTGCACGTCGGTGGGACCGCTTGCCGCTGCTCGCCCCTTCCTTGCCGCCCGAGGGCCATCCGGTGGCGGCCGATCTCGACCTGTTCGGCCGCGTGTCGCTCTTCCAGCTCCTCGGTACGACCGCGACGGCACCGGGCCGGACCACGCTGCGCGACTGGCTGCTGTTCCCGGCCCCGCCGGCGGAAGTCGCCCGCCGACAGGAGGCGGTGCGCGAGCTCGCGCCGCAGGTCGAGCTGCGGGAGTCGATCGCCGCGCGCGGGCGACTCGCGGGGCCGGTCGCGATCGACGAGGTCGAGCGCTTCTGCGCGTGGGCGGAAGGCAGTCCCTGGTTGCTCGAGCGGACGGGCGTGATCTGGGCGAGCCGCCTCCTCCCGCTCGCGGTGCTCGTGACGTCGATGCTCGCGTGGGTAGGATGGCTTCCGTCGCTCGCCTGGCTGCTCCCGCTGGGCGCCGGCGTCCTGATCACGGGCCTGCTCGGCAGTCGCGTCCGCACGACGCTCGATGCGGCCTTCGCGCGCGAGAGCCCGGTGCGGCGGTTCGCGCCGGTACTCGAGCTCATCGAGCGGACGGAGGCTCGCGCGCCGCTACTCGAGGAACTGCGCGACTGGCTGCGGGGCGTGGAGGGACGGGGGACGGAGGATGCAGGGTCCGCGGGACGGACCGCCCGGCGCGATGCGTCCGCGATGGCCGCCCACCGGGAGATCGCGCGTCTCGGGCGGATCGCGGACCTCGCGCACGTCCGCTGGTCGCCGTCACTCCACCTCACGCTTCAGGCGCTCGTGATGTGGGACGTGCACGTCCTGGCGTCGCTCGAGCGCTGGCAGCGGCGCGCGGGCGCGCATGCGCGCGAATGG
>CAYLPM010000407.1:0-5670 GCA_964385525.1 uncultured Gemmatimonadaceae bacterium | reverse complement strand
TCGCCGTCCAGACCATCCGCTGCTGCACGACGTTGGTGCCCGACATCGCCTCCTGCCCGTCCATCGTGATGGCGACCAACGGAGTGGTATCGTTGGTGAGCGGCGTGATGTCGAACGTGAGACGAAGCTCCGACGCACCATCACGGAAGAAGGCATCGCTGAATGCCGTGGCGCTCTCGAAGAAGCTCAGGAAGGCCGGTGATACCGACGTCGTTCCGGTGGGCTTTGCGACCCAGCGCCCATTCTGCCGCTCGACTACGCGGGAGAGCGCGTTGTCGTAGAAGCGCCAGAGCTCCCCGCTCACGGGACGGAAGAAGCGCGTCACCTCCTCGACGCTCGCCCGCGACTGAGAGCGGGGCGAGAACGGCACCTTGCCGAGGAGGGAGCGCACGCCGGTGCAGAAGCTCCGGCCGAGCACGTTGATCTCGCCGGTGCCCGTTCTGGCGAGCAATGGCTCGACGCGCGAGATGGGCTCCTCGAGCAGACGCAGGACCGCGACGCCGGTCGCGGCATCACCACCCGGCGCGAATCCCTGGGCGAGCGTGCGCGCGGCGACGCGCGCCGATGCCGCGGCCGAACTGGCCTGTGACGCCGCCTGATCCGTCATGCCCGCCGTGGACGCCGCCGTCTGACTCACGGCGGACTGGAGTCCGATCAGCGCATCGACGTAGGGTCGGTTGTCGTCCGCGAGATAGCTGCCCTCGAGGGTCGGCGGCGTCACGAGGTGCACCGGCTGGAACGCCACGGCGATGGACGAATCGACGGCGGTGTGCCGAGCGGCGACTGCCAGCATGCCGAGCAGCGGCGACTGATTGGCGCTTGCCAGGGCGAGCTTGCGCGCGGCGTCGCGCAGGTCGGCGTAGCGCGTGATCGAGCCGGCGGCGAGGAAGCCGCGCCATTCCGCGGTGTACTGGGCCACGTAGCGGGCGCGCAGATCCGCCGCGAGCTTCGCCCGGTCGCTCGGCAGATCGGGCGCCTCGCCAAGCACCCACGACTCGGCCTGGTAGTAGCGATCGACGTTCGCGAGGGCGCCCTGCATCGCCGTCCAACCGTCGCGCGTGAACGCGCCCGGGACCTCGTACGAGTTGCTGACGAGTCCTGCAGCCGCGGGCATGAGGCGATGCAGCTGCACGCCGGGGTGACGGCTCGACGCATCCGCGATCATCGAGCGGTAGATCGGCGCGATGTCCGCGAACATCAGCAGATACTCGCGGGCCCGCTCGACGGCCGTCGCGTCCGCCGAGTCGGCGAACGGGCGGGCGATCGGGAGGGCGGCACCGAAGTGATCGAACTGGCGCCCGGCAAGCTCGGTCCGTTCGGCGTCCAGCTCGCGTCCACCGAGCCACTGCCGCATCAGCACCGGCGTCAGGAACACGGGGTCGCTCTGATCGGGGTGCGCCGACGTGATCAGGTAGGCCTTCAGCAGGTCGTAATACTGCGCGTAGTCATCGCTCGGCCGCACCGTATCGGGGAAGGCCCGGATGCCGCTCAGCAGCGCGCCGCGCGTCTCGCCGAACATCACCCGCTCGAAGCCGTCGAACCAGATGCGGCTCGCCGATTCGATGAGCGACGACCCGGCGTAGAGCCCGAAGCCGAGGCGCATCGGCGCGCCGTCGCGATCCCATCCCGCGAGGGTCTCGAGACGCCCGCGGAGCGCGTCGAGGCGACGGAGCTGATCGGCGGAGGGAAGGTCGAGCTGGGCCGTCGGCAGCGCGGCGACCGCGCGTGCCTCGGCGAGCGTTCTCGACTCGAGCCGACGATTGCCGATGAACGAGACCAGCAGGCCGAGGGTGAAGAACACGCCGACCGCGGCCGCGGCGGCGAGTCCGATGCGCCGCACCTGCTCGGCGCCCGCGCCACCTCGCGTGACGTCGAGCGCCGGCCCATCGCCGAGCACCACGTCGGTGAAGAGCCGATCGAGGAAGACCCAGCGCGGCACCTTGCGGACGCCGGGAGCGGAGGGTGTGAGCGCGGGCGGCTGGAGCGGCGCCGCGGCGCGTGCGGGCTGCTCGAACACGTTGGTGGCGCCGATCCCGCGCGCGGACGCCGATGCCGCGCGTGACGCAGCCGACGGCGCGGGTGTGGGCGCGACGTCGCTCACAAGCACGGCCTGCACGCCGGTGAAGTAGAAGCCGCGCAGAAACGGACTCACCTGGAGCTGGCTCGGCCGACACATCTCGACGAGGATGCTGACCACGGGGGCGGCGAGCTTGCGGAACTCGCGCGGAAACTCGTAGGCCGCGCCGCGGTGCTCGAGGTCGTACTCACGCGAGAGCACATCCACCCGACGAGCGGCGAGCGCGCGGAAGATGTGCTCGAAGGCGTCGTTGAGCCGCGCCGTCTCCCGATCCGCGTACGAGCCCGTCGGAGCCGTCAGATCGCCGGGCAGCGTCGCGCCCAGCACCTCACGGGCGTCGTCCCGGGTGAAGCCCCGCACCCAATCGGCAAAGAACGGAACCCGATCCATCTTGGTGAAGATCACGTAGACGGGAAGGCGCGTGCCCAGCGTCCGCGAGAGCTCGGCGAGCCGCTCCCGCAGCAACCGGGCGACGGCCATCGATGCGTCCGCGCCACCCGCCTCGAGCAGCCGGTCGCATCCGATGCAGACCACGGCGGCCCGGGGCGCCTGCGCGCGCGCGCGAAACAGGGCCGCGAGGCGCGACGGCTTCAGGTGATGCAGGACCCGCGACCATCGCGCCGAATCGGTCAGCGCCGGTCCGCCCGCCTCGAGCACCAGTGCCTGGCGGCCGAACCAGAGATTCACGCCCGTCGTGGGCGCGATCGTCTCGCCGCTCATCACACCGCCCGCGAGAAGCTCGGGTTCGATCCCCGAGCGCATGACGATCGTCGTCTTCGCGCTGGCGCCGGGGCCGAGCACGAGTATCGTCGGCAGGGCGGCCATGCCCGACGTCCCCGTCGAGCGCGCCGACGAGAGCTGTGTGCGCGCGGCGCCGAACGTCGCATCGATGTCGCGCTCGGGAGTGTTGGATGTCGCGCCCGTCGGCGCCCGACCCGCGCCGCGCAACGACCGCATGAACCAGTACATGACCGCGGAGCTCGCGCCGCCGAGCGCGATCAGCCCGCCGCGAAGAACCCACGCGTCGGCGCCGCGCAGTCCGAGCAGCGCCGACAGCCCGAACGCGGTGGCCGTGAAGACGAGGAGCGGCGACGCCGCGAAGAGCAACTGCTTCGCCTTCGGCGTCATGTCGCCCTCGCGCGCGCGCCCCGTGGGCGCATCGGAGACTCGATCATCGGCATCGACTCACTGAGCCAGACGGACGGGAACGGATTCGAGCTCGCGCAGCTCGCCGCCGGCGGATCCGAGCGCGAGACTGAAGATGAGCCAGAGCAGCAGCGCGAAGCCGAAGATTCCACCGGCGGCGATCGCCAGGCGGCGGAACCACGGATCGGGAGGGAGCGCACCGATGGGTCCCGTGGCCTGGCGCCAGGTGTGGGGCAGCGCCGCAGGGCCGCCGCGAATTCGCTGCACGCGCTCCGCGACGCGCGTCGTCACGAGCTGGCGCTCGCCATCCTCGCCCGCGCTGTAGCGACCGTGAAAGCCGAGCAGGAGGCAGACGAGGAACACCTCGAGCAGGTCGGCGAGCTGCGCCGATTCCTGCCGTCCCATCAGGTGCGTCAGGTACTGGTAGAACAGTTCGCCGCCGCGGTGGCCGCCGCCGAACAGCTCATCCTGGAGAGGCTTGCGCGGCCACTCGGCGAACATCGGATTCGGCGAGTTGAGCACCGACTCGTCGAGGAACGCGACGACGGCGTACAGCGCCAGCCGCACATCCTCCGGCGAGTAGCCGGCCCGCTGCGCCTCCTGCTCGGCGGCCCCCAGCATGTGGCGAACGTGGGCGCGAAAGGATTCCGCATCGGCCGCGACCTGCCGGTTGGCTCGCAGGCGCACGATCGCCGTGAGGAGCTCCTGGAGCACGAGCGCGAGATGGCCGAGCCTGGCATCGGCGTTCACTCCATCGCGTCCGGCGTCTGTGGTGGGAGGGGCGGCGGCCGTCATGCGCGGGTCTCGACGAGAATGCGGAGATCCAGCTCGACATCGGGAAGCGCGTCGGGGACGTAGATCCCGATCTCGCCGGTCTGTCGCAGCGTGTCCCAGCACGGACCGGCGGCCGCGATCGCGAAGTACTGCCGGTCCACGCGCGGCGAGATCGCGGCGGGAGGCACGGGGACGTGCGTGAGCGTCAGTCCCGGATACGCGCGCCGCACGAGCTCCGGCGTGAACTTGGCCGAGCAGACCTTGACGAGCTCCGGGACGGACGCGGCGACCGCGGTCTCGCCGACGCTCGAGCGAACGCCGAGGAACCAGCGTGCGGCGCCGAAACAGCGAGGGTCGGCGATCTTGCCGGCGTGCAGATACGCCTGCGTGCGGGCGAGCGGCACGGTCACGCAGCCGGTAGGGACGATGACCTCGAGATGCGTTCGAATGTGACGGTCCAGCGCGCCGAAGCACGCGTCGAGGTGCGCATGATCGTAGGCGGGAAGCGCGCGCGGATCGGCGTCGAGTGCAAACGTGCACAGCGCTCCCGCGAGGCGCGAGAGCTCGGTGAAGAGCTGCTCGGGGTGCGACCGGCGCGTCTCCTCGTGATGCCGGAGTGGCGCGAGCGCGGAATGCACCGCGTGCAACAGCCAGAAGGATGCGATCTCGGTCGCCGCCATGTCCGCGACCGTGCGGCCGCTGCCCAGCCGCTCGCCCGTCATCGCCGCGCTCTTGGCCTCGAGCACGTCGATGAGCCGGCGCAGCATCATCATGAGCGACGAGCTCGCACCGATCTGGAGAATCGGCGGGATGTACTCCGGATCGTAGATGAACGACCCGGAGCCATCGCGTCGAATGCGGGCGAGGGGGATCGCGGCCGCGTTTCCGGCCAGATCCTGCTCGAGGACGAGCGTGAAGTTCTTGCGGCCGACGATCACGGGCTTCTCGTCGCGCCCGGTCGCCTCGTCGCGCACGATCGTGGTCTCGCCGACATAGCGCGCGCGTGCCGAGGCCCCGTTGCCGTCGAGGGAGAAGTTGGCGCCGCCGACGCGGTACTCAGGGACCACGAGATGCACGAGCTGGCTGTCTTCCGTGGGCGAGAAGCGGTCGCGGATCTCGAGCGGAGCTGGCGCCGGATCGCCATCGGGGATGTGAAACGCGAGGCCGTCCGGCAGGATGCCGCGCGCGTGCAGCAGCGAGACGGTGCCGTTGCGCAGCGCCTCGTGATCCAGCTCGAGTCCCGCCAGCCCGTGGGCCGCGAAGAACAGGTGCGAGAGCGCGAAGTGGATCGAGTCCTCGAAGTACCTGCTCTGCGCCTGAAAATGGTGCTGAGCGAGGTGCATGCCCTCGCTCCAGACCACGCGAGACAACTGTTTCATGTGTTCCCCGCGCAAAACCGAGCGCCCGCGAGGCCGATGCGGCGACGATCGCATTGCATCGGTTGCAGGGGAGCGCTATAGGTATGATCCCGCGCCGACGGCGCGTCCCCCCAACGTAGGATGAACGGCTGCCCGATGACAAGCACGGAATTTTCGGCGAAGTACAGGATCCTGCGTCGGATCGCGCAGGACGGCGTGCGAAGCTACACGGCCCAGCACCTCGGAACGCAGCGACCCGTGATGGTGCACTTTCTCGATGTGGCGCCGGCCGAGGTGCGCGAGAGCGTGCTCGGC
>CAYLPM010000406.1:0-1889 GCA_964385525.1 uncultured Gemmatimonadaceae bacterium | reverse complement strand
TCGGGTAGTAGCGAAGCTTGATGTCGCCCGACGTATAGGTGAACTCGTCCTCGCCGGCGCTCCAGTACGTTCCGCCGACGCCGACCGTCACGGTCGGCGTGAGCCGCCGCTCGAACTCGCCCGCGTAGACGGTCAGCATGGCGGACAGCGGCTGGATCGAGATCACTTGCATCGGATTGGAGCCCGCGGACGCGGCCTGGGTCAGGGCGGCACGGGGGGCTGCGATCGAGACCGCGGCGATCGCGAGCAGGGGGAGGAGGCGCATGGTCCTTGGGGCTCGGGAAAATGGGCAAATGCCCAGGAGACGGCGTCGCGCACGGCGCGGCCGGCCCAGGTAGGGATGCCACTATAGCAGTAATGGGAGGAGCCCGCTAGCCTCGATACGCCCGTTTGTCAAGGGCATCGCCGTTGCTCAGGCACCTCGTCACCGCCCGAGGGTCAGTCCCGATTCGACCCCCGCCTTCTCCGGCTGTAGATCCTGACCAGTCGTCCGATCGGATCGAAGAACTCGTCCACAACGCGCTCCTTGAGCGGGATGATCGCGTTGTCGGTGATCGTGATGTTCTCCGGACACACGGTCGTGCAGCACTTCGTGATGTTGCAGTAGCCGATGCCGTGCGCCTGGCGCAGCTGCGGGACGCGGTCCTCGACATCCAGCGGATGCATCTCCAGCGCGGCCGCGTAGACGAGGAAGCGCGGACCGATGAACTCCTCGTGCTTCGCGTGGTCGCGCAGCACGTGGCAGACGTCCTGGCACAGATAGCACTCGATGCACTTCCGGAACTCCTGCACGCGGTCGACGTCGGCCTGCTGCATGCGCCAGGTGCCGTCGGGCGCGTCGGGTGCGCGGGGCTTGAACGGCGCGATCTCGCGCTTCACCCGGTAGTTCCACGACACGTCCGTCACCAGATCGCGGATCGGTGGAAAGGCGTGCATCGGCTCGATCGTCACCGGCTCGTCGAGATCGAGGTCGCTCAGGCGTGTCATGCACATCAGCTTCGGCTTGCCGTTCACCTCGGCCGAGCACGAACCACACTTGCCGGCCTTGCAGTTCCATCGCACGGCGAGGTCGTTCGCGTGCTCGGCCTGGATCTGGTGCACGGCATCGAGGACGACCATGCCCTCGGACACCTCCGTCGTGTACGTGACGAAGTCGCCCTTCGCGCCCTCGCCGCGCCAGATGCGGAACGTCGCCATTACTTCATCTCCTCGATCACCCGGGCGAGCTCGGCGGGCAGTGGAGGGATCGTCCGCCGCTCGAGCTCCATGCCGCCATCCTTGCCGCGCCGGACGACGATGTTGAACGTCGCGTACTCGGGATCCTTGTCGGGGAAGTCCTCCCGGAACTGCGCCCCACGGCTCTCCCGGCGCTCGAGTGCCGCCCGCGCGATCGCCTCGCTCACCGTCAGCATGCTGTGCAGGTCCACGGCCGTGTGCCACCCCGGATTGTACTCGCGGTTGCCGGGCACCGCGACCCGCTCCGCACGCGTGGACAACTCGGTGATCCGGTCGAGCGCCTGGCGCATCTCCGACTCCCGCCGCACGATCCCGACCAGGTCCTGCATCGCCGCCTGCAGATCATGCTGGAGCTGGTACGGACCGGCACCGTCGCCGTTGGACCTCTCGAAGGGCGCGAGCGCGCGACGCATCGCTGCATCGGCCTGTCCGGCATCGACGGTCGCCGCCCCGTGCTCCCGCGCGAACTTCGCCGCGTGCTCACCGGCGCGCTTCCCGAAGACGAGCAGATCGGAGAGCGAGTTCCCACCGAGGCGGTTGGCGCCGTGCAGCCCCGCGGCGACTTCGCCGGCGGCGAACAACCCGGGGAGGCTCGACATCTGCGTATCTCCATCCACGCGCACGCCACCCATCATGTAGTGGGTCGTCGGCCC
>CAYLPM010000405.1:0-4722 GCA_964385525.1 uncultured Gemmatimonadaceae bacterium | reverse complement strand
GCCGACGGTCTACACGCTGGTGCCGTTCACGTTTCTGATCGTGATGACGATCTTCGCGCTGATCGTCCAGCTGCGGGACTTCTGGGGCCGCGATCAGTACTTCCTGATGTTCATGGACGTGCTGATTCTCGTCGCCACGATATGGGTCGCGCTCGAGTCGCTCTCGGCGCTGCGCCGGGTTCGTCGCCAGGTGTCGGACGGAGGGGTGTCGGTGCCGCCGGGTGCGGGGCCGGCGTCGGGTGACGGAGTGGGGGCGGAAACCGGCGCGGGCACGAGCCGTAGTGCGGGAGGACGGGACGCCGGCGCGCGGCGCTGAGTCGAGGGCCGTGGCGCTCGAAAGCCACTGGCCGGAGGCAGGCGACCGGTGCCGTTCCTGTCGCGCGTCGTGAAGCCGCACCGCATCCGCGCGGCGCTGGCACGAGTCGCGGAGCTCGTGCGCGAGTTCTACGACGTTCGGCATCGCGGCGCGCTCGCGCGCCTTCGGCGCGAGGAGGATGACCTTTTCATGCTGCTCGTGTTCTCCGAGACGATGGGCATCCCCAACCCGGCGAGCTATCACACGCTGGAGCTGATGCCGCTCCTCTACGAGCGGTTCCACGAGTGGCACACGCGCATGGGGATGGAGCGGTCGCCACTGGAGGGGTTCCGGTGCTGCTGAGCCTCCGGCGCGTTCGTTCGGCGCTGACGATCGCTGTCGTCCCGCTCGCCCTCGGCTGCGGAGACTCCGGCGACGGACGGCCGTACCTGCGCGCGCTCGTGCTGAGCGATCTGAACGGTCCAACCGGATCGGTGCGCTATCCGGTCGAGGTGTCGCATGCCGTCGCGCTCGCGCGCGGCGAGCTGAATCCGGACATCGTGCTCATCCCCGGGGACATGGTCGCCGGCCAGGCGCCCGCGCTCTCGGACCGCGAGGTGCACGCGATGTGGGCGGCCTTCGATGCGACGGTCACCGAGCCGCTCCGCGACGCCGGGATTCCGATCGTCCTCACACTCGGAAACCACGACGCCGCGGCTCAGCCCCGCTACGCGCGCGACCGGCGCATCGCGACCGCCTACTGGCGCGCCCGCGTCGGCCGAGACGATCTGCCGTTCGTCGAGCGCCAGCATTTCCCGCACCGATACTCCGTCCGCTTCGATGACGTGTTCATCGCCGTGTGGGATGCCACGCATGGCGAGAGCGGTGCGAACGGCGACCTCGTGGCGTGGCTCGAGGATGCGCTGAATCACGACGAGGCGGAGGACGCACGGCATCGCGTCGTGCTCGCGCACATTCCCATCTACGATGTGTCCGCGCCGCCGAGCTTCCCCGACGGCGTGCTCGCCGACGGCGACGCCCTGCGCCGCAAGCTCGAGAAGTGGGGCGCGACGATGATGGTGAGCGGACACCATCACGCGTACTACCCGGGCCGCCGCGGCACGCTCGAGCTGATGCACGCCGGTTCCCTCGGCAGCTACCCCCGCGCGCTCAGAGGCGGCGATGCACCGGCGCGGAAGACGGTCACGGTGATGGACTTCTGGCGTGACTCCGTCCGCGTCACGGGCTTCCACATCGACTCGGCCACCGGCGCGGCGACGCCGATTGCGCTCGAGAGCCTGCCGCGCGCGATCTGCGCGGAGGCGGGGTGGGTGGCGCGGCGTGATCTGGTGGAGCTCGACTCGGCGTGCGCGCGGCCGTCGTGGTGGCGAAGGCTGCTCGGCCGCTAGCCGGACGCCGTGGCCGTCCTCCGCGTGTCGATCCGCCGAATCGTGCGAGTTCTCCCTGACGGACCCTACACCGCCTCCAGCGCCTGCCGCAGATCCGCGATGAGATCCTCCGGGTGCTCGACCCCGATCGACAGGCGCACCATCGCCGGCCCGAACCCCATCCGTGCCTGATCCTCCGGCGCGATGTCGGCGTGCGTCATGCTCGCCGGATGCTCGGCCAGCGACTCCGTGCCGCCAAGGCTCACCGCGAGCTTGAACAGCTTCAGCGCGTCGAGGAATCGGAACGCCTCGGCCTCGTCGCCCACGATGTCGAACGAGATCATCGAGCCCGGCGCCGTGCACTGCCGGCGGTAGACCGCGAAGCGCGGATGGTCCTCGACGAGGTGCCCGAGGTAGAGCACGCGCTCCACCTTCGGATGATCCGCGAGGAAGTCGGCGACGTATCGTGCGTTCTTCATCTGCGACGTCATGCGGAGCTTCAGCGTCTCCAGGCTCCGCATTAGGAGCCATCCCGTCCAGGGCGCGCACATCGTCCCCATGAACGTACGCATCGCCTTGACGCGCCCCATGAGCTCCGATGACCCGAGACATGCGCCGGCGATCAGGTCGCTGTGGCCGCCGATGAACTTCGTGGCCGAGTACAGCACGAGATCGGCGCCATGGCGCAACGGGTGCTGCCACAGCGGACCGAGAAAGGTGTTGTCCACCGCGACGAGCGCTGGCCGGTCGGCCCGCCCGAGCGTTCGCGCGAGCTCGGCGCACATCGCGATGTCGATGACGTCGTTCGTCGGGTTGGCCGGCGTCTCGATGTAGACCATGGCCACGCGGCCGTGCGCGCCCGCGTCGCGCGCCAGACGCTCGATCTCATCGCGCCCATTGACGGCGGCGAAGCCGACCGGTGTCACCCCCAGCCGGCGGAGCACGTGCTTGACGAAATAGTCCGTCCCGCCGTACAGCGGCTCGCTGTGCAGGAGCACGTCGCCTGGTGAGAGGCACTCGAGCATCGTCGTGCTGATCGCCGCCATCCCGCTCGAGAAGACGGCGCACGCCTCGGCGCCATCCCACAGCGTCAGCCGGTCCTCGAGCACCTCGAGATCGGGGTTGTTCAACCGGCTGTAGATGAGCCCCGGCTCCTCGTCGGGCCGAGGCTCGCGCAACCCGTACGCCACCTCGAAGAACGCCTTCCCCTCCCCGGCGCTCTCGAAGACGAAAGTGGAGGTCTGGAAGACCGGACACTTGAGCGCGCCCTCGGAGAGCTCCGGCTTGTAGCCGTGGCTCATCATCAGGCTTTCGGGGCGCAGGTCGCGATCGTCGAGGCGGAGCGGCGGGTGGCGTCGTGGCATTGCGGGTCTCCTACCTCCAGCCGGCCCGCTGCAGCAGCGCCGGATAGCTCGGATGATCGCGGTAGCAGTCGAACATGGGGAACGTCCGCAGCATGAGCAGCGCGGGATCGTGCGAGTCCACGGATCGACCGAGCTGCTCCACGCCGCCCTCGATGTCTCCCATGGCGCCAAGGACCAGCGCGATCAGCGTGGACTGCACGTAGGACTGGGCTTCCCTGGCGCGGAGTCCCGCCAGCATCGCCTCGGCGCGCTTCCGCTGTCCAGCCTTCGTGCAGGCGATCGCGAGATTCGCCAGCGCCCACGGATGCCGCTCGGAGATGCTCGCTTCGGCGACGGCCGCGGCGACGGCCGATGCCGCATCGCCCTGCTGGATGTACGTCGCGGAGAGCCAGTGATACGCGAGGAACGACGGCGCCTCGACGTCGATGGCGGTGTGCAGGGCATCGATCGCCTCGTCGTACCGCCGCGTGGCGTAGAGATGCATGCCTAGCATGACGCCGGCGTGTGTCGCGGCCCCGTCGAGCCGCGCCGCGTGCCGCGCATGCGGCAATGCGGCCTCGTCGTCTCCCTCCGCGCACAGGAACAGGAAGGCGATGCGATACCGCGTCGTGGCGTCGGCGTCATCGAGCCGAATGGAATGCTCCAGCTCTGCCCTCGCCGCGGGAATGTCGCGCGCAAAGGTTGCCAGCGACGCGCCGAGCGTGGAGTGTGTCTCGGCGAGCAGCGGCTCGAGCTCGACCGCTCGCAGCGCGGCGGTATGACCCAGAGCCGCCGCTCTGCGCGCGGGCAGGTATCCGTAGAATGCAAGCTGCATGTAGGCATCGGCGAGGCCGGCGTGCGCGCGGCCATGGTCCGGATCGATCGCGATCGCCTGCCGGAAGCAGTCCAGGCTGCGACTCACGTCGGCCCCGCGATGGTGCCAATGCTCCCGTCCCTGTGCATGGAGCGCATCGGCCAGCGCACGAGGCGTCGGGGCCGCCGGCAGGCCGGCGGCGCCGCGGAGGACTCGATCGACCTGCGTGGCAATCGCGTTCGCGATCTCATCCTGGAGCGCGAGCAGGTCGTCCGTTCGGCGATCGTAGCGATCGCTCCATCGCGTCGCACCATCTCGCGCAGCGATCAGTCGTGCCGTCACGCGGATCCGATCACCGCTTCGACGAATGCTTCCCTCGATCAGGGAAGCGACCCCGAGCCTCGCGCCCACGTCCCGCAGATCGACGTCGTGGCCGGCGAACGCCTGGGATGCGGTACGACCGGGCACGCGCAGGTCGGAACCGCGGCCGAGTGCGTGAATGAGCTCCTCGGTGAGGCCGTGACAGAGATGTTCGACCTCCACATCGGACGACATGCAGGTGAACGGCAGGACTGCCACCGACATGGCCGGAGCGGGCGGCGCGTCCGTCGCCGCGACAGCCAGGACGGCAAGCGACGGAGCGGCTGCCACTGCCGTGCGCGCGAGGGCTGGGGCCGGCACGGCTGGCGCCGGTGCTTGTGGCGACGGAGCGGGGTGGGCGATCGGATTCGCCAGCGGCGGCGCGGTCACGACGATCTCATCCTCGCGGATCCGCCTCGCCAGCTCCACCACGTCGCGGTCCGGTGGGAGCTCGAGCTCCTGTTCGAGCAGCGCTTCGTGGATGCGAGCCTGCTGCAGCGCGCCCTGACGGTCGCCGGCCGC
>CAYLPM010000404.1:0-5153 GCA_964385525.1 uncultured Gemmatimonadaceae bacterium | reverse complement strand
ACCACGTCGACTCGACGGACGCGGTGTCGGCGATGCGATCCCACTCGCGCAGGCGCGCCACGACGGACGCGAGCGCGTCGCGCTCCGCCGACGGCGGCATGTTCTCCCATTCCGCGACGAGCGCGGGGATCGTGCGGTCCGCCGCGCTCAGCCGGCTGTCCCATACGAGGAGCGCGAAGTCCTCGAGCGTCGCCGAAGACAACGCGCTCAGCACGCGCCGCGAGCTCTCCGCGCGCGCGTTGTCCGTCTCGTCGCCGACCATGTACGCCGGGAAACCTTCGCGCCGCATCGACAGTTCGGTCGTGGCGGTGAATGGCGTCGAGTTCGTGTTGAGCAGCCAGCCGGTGGACGGGTTCCACACCTGCGGCAGCTCGTCGAGCGCGTGGAAGCCCTGCCACTCGGTGCGTGGGCTGCTGCCATCGAGGATGCCCGACGGATCGACGCCGGGCAGGCGGCGCGGCACGGCCGAATTGTAGATGTAGCCGATGTTGCCGTCGGCATCGGCATACATCGTGTTCATGTACGGCACGCGCAGCTGCGCGACCGCGCTCCTCCAGTCGTTCAGCGTGCGCGCGAGGATCATCGCATCCCACTGATCGAACCAGCCGCCCTCCCCCATGCGCGCGAGCTTCACCGCGAGAGGGCGGCCATCGGCGACGCCGACGATGGGTCCGTGATGCGACGACCAGAACCGGAAGCTCCGCGTCTGCATCCCCGTCGCCGTACGCACCCGGATCGAGTCGGTCCACGCATCGGCCGTGCGGTGGCCGTCGCCGTAACGGTAGCGCAGCGGCGAAGAGTCGTCATCGAAGACGAGCCCGTAGAGATCGCTGTGATCGGCGTAGTTGTCCGTGTACGCCCACCCCAGCCGCTCGTTGTGGCCCATGTACGGCAGGAGGAACCCGAAGACCGTGAGACCCGAGAAGCGCAGCCCTTCGCGGCTGTCGAGATGAATCTCCGCGTACCGCTGCACGCCGACGAAGCTCTGATGCGGGTTGATGAGCAGGAACGTCGAGCCGTCCGCGGTCCGCGCGGGGGAGACGGCCCACTGATTGGATCCATGCATGCGGCGTCCCCAGACATCGCGATGTGCTTCGGCCGAAAAGTCGAAGACGGCAGCGGCATCGATCCGGACGACGTCGTCTGCCGCCGTGGCGTCCTCGAGGTCTGAGGGCGTCAGGCCCGGTCCCGCTAACGCGGCCGCACTGCGTTCCAGCATCGGCGCGATCCAGGCGTTGCGAAGTCCCGCGTAGCCGAGGAACTCGTTCTGATAGTACTTGAAGCGGATCAAGGCGAGCGGATACCACGGCTCGATGCGTCGCAATACGCGCAACTCGCCGGGCGAGCGTCCCTCCAGCCAGCGGTTCATGCCCGCCGCGAATCCGTCCAGCAATGCGCGCATGCGCGGCGACTCGGCCTCATACTCGGCGATCGAGAGCGGCACGATGCGGAGCGCCCGCGCCATCCAGTCGCCCGGCACGGATTCGGCGCCATGCAGCTCGGCGGTGCGGCCGAGTGCGCGAAGATAGTTCTCCTCGATCAGCGGCCAGTCATCCTCGGCCAGCGCCCACGCCATGCCGTAGACGGCACCTGCGTCCGTCTCGCTGAACACGTGCGGCACGCCCCAGGCATCGCGATGGATCGTGGCCGACTGCGCATGCGCAGCGCCCGGCACCATCCAGATCGTGAACGCGACGAGGAGCGCGGTGCGCACACGGGGGAACACGGAGGCGGTGTCACGACGCGGCATGTCCAGCTCCGAAGACGGACAGTGTGGGATGGGCCACTCGCAACGCGCGCGGCGCGAGGCGAGCTCCCGACAATACTGAGGCGATGACCCCCGCCCCGCCATGGCCGGCGTTCGAGCGCCTACTCTCTCAGGGGCGAGCTCGTGCCGTGCTTCTCCTCGAAGAACCGGTTGCCGTCGTGCGCGAGCGTGCGATCGAGAAAGCGATGGAGCGCCCGCCGGGCTCGGCGGACCTTCCAGCAGTCGCCGTGGCAGTCGCCCTCCCTGCCTTCGAGGCGAATCAACTCGACATCCGCACCAATCTCCCGGAGCACGGCAGTGATCCGCTCGGCCTGCTCGACATACACATTGTCGTCGCCTGCTCCATGCACCGTGAGGAGCGAGACATCGGGCCGTGCGAACGTCACGGTGGAGATGTCGCGAAGCTCCGCATCGGACCAGGGCGCCGGGTGACCCATCACCTGCGTCAGAATGTCGTCGAAGTCGGCCATCACCTGCTCCGGCGGCATCGTCATGTCGTGTTCTCCGTCGAGGTTGACGGCGATGCGCACTCGACCGTCCGGACTCCTCGGATCGTCGCGCAACGCGACCATCGTCGCCAGATGACCGCCGGCGGACACGCCGAGCGACGCGATGCGGTCGGGATCTATTCGAAATTGCCGCGCGTTGGCGCGAATGTGCTTCAACGCGTTCTGAACGTCCTCGATCTGCGCAGGCCAGGTGCCATTGGGTCGGCTGGAGAGCCTGTAGTTGATCGAGAACACGACATACCCGAACGGGCAGAATTCCTTCGCGAACTGCTCGCCCCAGGCCTTGTCGCCACCTCTCCAGGCGCCACCATGGATGGCCAGAATCGCCGGCCGGTCTGCTCGACCGCTATCTGACTTGGGCTCGTAGAAATCGAGAGTTCCCTGATAACCAATGGTCGAGTCATAGCTCAAGGTTTCCTCGACGTCGTACGACTCGGCACCACAGCCGTTCGCGCCGGAGCCGAGCAGTAGAACGAATGCCCCGGCTGCCAGTTTGCGACCCTGTTTGCGAACCAGCGGCATGAACCGCTCGCGCTCGGGAGGGCAGTTTGGCATGCCGGAGCAGTGCCTGTGACGTCCACCCGAGGCTACGCGTTTCCCCGGCGTATGCCGTTTCCAACGTGTCTCGTCGCCTCCGGTGGATGCGTGACCGGCGTGGCGCCCGCGATCGGCGCACGCCGCCGGCTCGCTGCAGGCGTACTCCTGATCGCGGCGGCATGCGGCCCTTCGCATCTGTCGTCCGAGGGCGGAAGCTGGTACACCGGCTACGCAAGCAGCACGCACACGGGGCTCGCCAAGGTGGACCTCTACTACGTCGATGACGGCGCCAGGCGCACGAAGGTGGACGAGGACGTGCTCACGATCCGGTTCTACCCGCCCGACTGCATCCTCTACGAGCCCGGCCGGGATCAGGGATCGATCTACGCGGCCTGCGGCGACCGCGCGCCCGTGCGCGTCGCCTTTCATGCGCCGTGGCGCATGTTCGGCGGCTGGGAGGCCGAAGACGATGGGCTGCGCCAGACCGTGTCGACGCGGGTCGTCGATGGCCGCGCGGTCGCCGAAGTCGCACACGTTCCGCTGCCGGAGATTCTTCGCGTCGCGCAGGGGGCGCCGGTGCGCGGCATCGGAACTGCGCTCGTGGAAGGCGATCCGGCGCCCGTACTCGAGCCGGCGGTCACCGACGTCCCCGTCGATCCCGCGTCGCGCGACCGCAACGGCTGGACGCCACTGATGCATGCGGTCCGCGACTCCCAGCCCACCGTCGTCGATGCGCTGCTTCGTGCGGGTGCGGACCCGAGTACGCGCTCCGATGGCGGGATCACTGCGATGCAGCTCGCGATCGGCGCCGTGTGGCCCGACACGGCGATCGTGCGACGCCTGCTCGATGCCGGAGCGGACACGGAGCTCGTCGACGCGTTGGGTGTCACCCCGCTGATCCTGGCCGCCATGGGCCGGAACGTGGCGATCGTCGGGATGCTGCTCGAGCACGGCGCGAATCCGTGCACGCGCGACCAGCAGGGCCGAACGCTCACGAGCTTCGCCGCCTCACCCGAACTACGGCGCATCGCGGCGGAAGCGACGGCGAGGTGCGGGCAGCCGTCCTGAATCCCTGGCGCCGTCGAAGCCGACGCGCCCGGCGACCACCAGGATCCGGACAACGTATTAACGTGGGTTGTCGCATCAGCCTTTCGCCTAGAGAGTGCCTTGCAAGGTCAAGTCGACTCGCTGACGGGTCAAGCGCGCTGGTGCGACCAGGGCATCCGTCCTGCGCACCAGCCGTCAGCCGCGGCCGCGCCGAAACCATCGCCGGCCGTTTCACGTCGGGTGAGCATCCATACCTTCAGCCCAGCACATGGCGACTCCGCTCATAGAGCTCGAGGGCCTCACCCAGGCGTACGGCAACCTGGTCGCACTCGGGGGTCTGACCGGCACCATCCCGCCGGCGAGCGTCGGACTGGTCGGCGCGAACGGCGCGGGCAAGAGCACGCTCATCAAGGTGCTGCTCGGCATCCTGAAGCCGACGGCCGGCACGGCGTCCGTCCTCGGGCACTCGGTCACCGATGACACGATCGCGATGCGGGAGCGCGTGGGCTACATGCCGGAACGTGGCGGGCTCCCCCCGGACCAGACGGCCGCGGATTTCATGATCTACGCGGCGGAGCTCGCCGGCATTCCGCCGCGGGCAGCACGGCAGCGTGCCTCCGACGTGCTCACGCTGGTGGGTCTGCATGAGGAGCGCTTTCGTTATTTCGGCGACTTCTCGACCGGCATGCTGCAGCGTGCACTGCTCGCGCAGGCGATCGTGCATGATCCCGATCTCGTCCTGCTGGACGAGCCGCTGGCGGGTCTCGACCCCGAGGGGCGCGACCAGATGCTCCGCCTGATCGGCCGCTTGAGGGGGTTCGGGATCTACACGCTGGTCTCCAGCCACGTGCTGACGGACATCGAAAGCACATGCGACTGGATCGTAGTGATCGAGGGCGGCCGCATCATCCGGAATGGCACGCTCGAGTCCATCACATCGGGAAACACCGTTGGAGTCGAGGTGCTCGACAACGTCGATACCGTCGATGCAATGCTGCGGGAACGTGGTGCCACGGTGATCCGGAGGGGGCATCACCTGGAAGTGACCAGCGATGGCGACACCTATGAGCTGATCAATCAGGCCCTCGCGGAGACGGGTGCGGGGCTCAGTCTGCTCAAGGCCAGCGTGAGGACGCTCGAGGACGCATACCTCGGAGAGGGGCGGGTCGCGTCGTGAGTTCGCCACGCCAGGACGCCATGCTCTCGAGCGCAGCGCAGCTCGCGCCGGCGGCCAGGCCGAGCGCTGAAGGGACGATCTACGACCTGGGCTATGCGCCCCACGAGGGGCCCCG
>CAYLPM010000403.1:0-4874 GCA_964385525.1 uncultured Gemmatimonadaceae bacterium | reverse complement strand
CGACGTCGCCGAGTCGGCGGACGGCGAGACGAGCGACACGAGGGCGAGTCGCGCCGTGCGGCGCTCGAGACGTGCCTCCGCGAGAAGTCCCGCGTACCGCGCCGCCTCGAGCTGGATGCGCCGGTGCGAGTATCCCGATACGTCGCCCTGAGCGAGCCGGGCCTGACTCACGGTGCGCGCTCTGCCGAAGGCGCTCGCAGCCTGCTCCGCGAGAGCCGCCCGTCGATCGGCGGCGACGACGAGCGCATACGCGCGCGTGACGTCATGATCGAGTTGCGCCTGTGCGGCGGCGAGACGCGCTTCCGCGACCTCGCGGCGGAACCGGGCAACCGCGACTCGTACGCCGCGTGTTCCTCCGAGCTCGATCGGCTGGTCGATCGACGCGATGTTCTGCGAGTTGGTCTGGCCGTCGCCCGAGGTCTGCTCCCGTTGATAGGAGATCGTCGGATTGGGAAACGCACCTGCCTGACGTTCGCGGCCGGCGGCAGCGGCGATCGCCTCGCGTGCGGCGGTCAGCTCCGGGCTCGCCCGTCGTGCCATCTCGCGCGCCTGGTCCAACGTCAGTGTGCGCGACGACGTCGTCACGCCCGTACGCGGCTGCTCCTGGCCGTGCAGGAGCGCAGGCGAAACCGCGATGGCGGAAAGGCAAGCCAATATCGTGATCCGGAAACCCGGACCGAGAAGACGGAACGTTCGCATGTCGATCGCCGACCTGCTCTGAAGTACCGTGGCCCGACCCGCGTCCCCGGAATGTCCAGGGAGGATCGACCCGAGATTGTGTGTACTGTGGCCGGCATCCGGAGCGTTCACCGCAGGGCTCCGTGAGGCTGGAGCTGCGTGACTGTGGCGACGGCACTCGGTGCCGGGACCGCGGATGGCGACAATCGCTCGTCAGCGCGATATCAGGCGCGACGTGGCGACGGGCAGGTCAGGCGAGAGGCGGGGCGCGGGGCTGGCGAGGAGCCGCATCCGGAGGTCCGGCTCGAGGGGGCGCCGCAGTCAGGAGCAAGGATGCCCGGCTGTCGACCAGGACGTATTCCGGAAGAGCCACGGCCCGCGGAACTACGAAGAGCGGGACCTCCGCGCGTGCCGAGAGCCCGAGCGGGACCTCCGGATGATCGTGGTCGCCCGCGCTGCCGGAGGCTTCGATCGAAGACCCTCGGTCGGCGCTCGACTCGCTTTCGTCGGCTGCCGGCGTCGCATGGTGATGCTCATGGCCATGCTCGTGCTCGGCGTGCTCCCGTGCCTCGTGATGCGCGTACCCGTGCGCCAGCGCCAGGCCGGGGGCAGAAATGCCCACGAGCGTGGCCAGCACAAGTCCGGTGAAGCGCGACAGAGGTGAACGGCGCATCTCGACAAGGTACTCGGAAGGCACCAAACGGGGAATGCCGGAGCTCGCCGGCCACGGCGAGGGTCGCTCGCGGGCCGACTTCGGGTTGCGGGGAATCCGGGCTTATACGACGGGCTCAGCCGACGCAGGTACGTGCGCGAGCAACCGCACCGTGAACACGGAGCCCCTCCCCACCTCACTCTCCACCTCGAGCTTGCCGCCCATCTGCTCTAGGCCGGCGCGCCGGAGGAAAGGAAGGGCGTCGAGCCGTCGACGCGGCGCCAGAATATGCGAAGCGGCTCCGAATCGGTAAAGCTGGGAGGCTGGCGCGAGCGCCCTCTTGACGGGTCCGCGCGGGACGTTCACATCCTGCGGTGCTCAACCTCCGGACACATCGTCGATGCAGCGGCTCCTCCTATTGCTCGGCTCCGCGATTCTGGTGCTCGCTGGAGTCGTTGTCGTCCGAACGCTTCGCTTCCAATCGGTGCAGGCAGAAGTCGAGCCCGTGCCTGAGGTCGCCACGCTCCCGGGCGCTGCCGAGCGGCTCGCCGGTGCGGTACGCATCCCGACCATCTCGCCTGAGGATTCCGCCGCCTTCGATGCCGAAGCGTTTCGGGCGCTGCACGCCCACCTGCGGGCGGAGTTTCCGCGCGTGCACGCGCAGCTCGGGCGCGAGACGATCGGCACACACAGCCTCCTGTACACGTGGCAGGGAACTGATCCTTCGCTCGAGCCCATCCTCCTGATGGGACATCTCGATGTGGTGCCCGTCGAGCCAGGCTCCGAGGCCAACTGGCAGGTGCCTCCTTTCAGCGGACGAATTGCTGATGGCTTCGTCTGGGGACGGGGCACGCTCGACAACAAGCTGACCGTGCTCGGAACGATCGAGGCCGTCGAGCTGCTGTTGAGCGAGGGGTTCCAGCCGGCGCGTACCGTCTACCTCGCGTACGGCCATGACGAGGAGGTCGGCGGCACGCGCGGGGCTGCACAGATCGCCGCGCTCCTGAAGGCACGCGGCGTCAAGCTGGCGATGGTGCTCGACGAGGGCGGCGTGATCGGCGACGGCCTGCTACCCGGGGTCGCGGCGCCGACCGCCATGGTAGGGATAGCAGAGAAGGGCTTCCAGAGCGTGGAGCTGAGTACTCGATCGACTGGCGGCCACTCGTCGGTTCCGCCGCCGCGCAGCGCGGTTGGAATCCTCAGCGAGGCGATCGTGCGGCTCGAGTCCACTCCGATGCCCGCACGCCTGGAGGGGCCGACGCGGCAGCTCTTCGAAGAGCTCGGCCCGCGATTCCCTTTCGCACAACGCGCAGTGTTCGCGAACCTCTGGCTCACCCGTCCACTGGTGACGCGGAAGCTGGAGGACACGCCGACCACGAACGCAATGGTGCGCACGACCACGGCGGTTACGATGTTCCAGGCCGGCTCGAAAGAGAACGTCCTCGCGAGCCGCGCCCGCGCAGTCGTCAACTTTCGCATCCTGCCGGGTGACAGCATAGCGAGTGTGCTCGAACACGTTCGGCGGGCGGTCGCCGATGAGCGTATCGAGGTCAGACCCGTCGGTGCCTTCTCGGCCGAACCGTCCGCGGCTTCTAGTACGGAATCCGATAGCTACCGTACACTCGCACGAACGATCAGGAGCATCGTCCCCGAGGCGGTCGTGGCGCCGTACCTGGTCGTGGTGGTGACCGACGCGCGCTACTACCGCGATCTGAGCAGCAGCGTGTTCAGATTCATGCCAGTGCGGCTCACGCCGGCGGATCTCGCGCGTATCCACGGTACCAACGAGCGGATCGCCATCCGCGACTACGAGCGCGCCGTTCGCCTGTATCGTCAGCTGATACTGAACGCCGCCGGGAAGTGAGGGTAGCCTCGCGGCGAGGCAGCGCCCGCCTCACCGATTCATGTTCTGCAGCATCGCCCGGTGGGCATCGATCAGCGTGATGTTGTGCCCCGCTTGTGCCCCACGCGAAAACGGCCGCAACCCGAAGGGGTGCGACCGTTACGCGAAGAGCTTCATCTTTCGGTACTTCGGGGAGAGCGGGCGACCGGACTCGAACCGGCGACGTCCAGCTTGGGAAGCTGGCATTCTACCAACTGAATTACGCCCGCAAATCGGACTCGCTCGCGAATGCCGCCAGTCCGTCAAGGCTTCGAATTGTAGCGAGTTGGGCAATGCAGAGCAAGCACGGCCGCGCGAACCGCCAACCGGAATTCCCCCATCGGCGAGCAGCCGGATCTGGTGACCGATGGCACATCCCCTGCCCGCTTTCATTGTCCGTGCGCGGACGCTGCACGGTAGCCACGCAACCCATCGTACGCAGGAGGACGCAATGCCAAGAGAGTCCCTGGAAAAGCTCTACCTGCACGAACTGAAGGATCTCTACAGCGCCGAGAATCAGATCCTGGAAGCGCTGCCCAAGATGGCGAAGAAGGCGGAACACCCCGAGCTGCGCGCGGCGTTCGAGGAGCACGAGCGCGTCACGCGCAAGCAGGTCCAGCGCCTCGATCGCATCTTCAAGGACCTCGGCGATGATCCCGGCAGCAAGACGTGCAAGGGAATGAAGGGCCTCATTTCCGAGGGCGAGGAGGTCATGAAGGAGTTCGACGACACCGACGTGCGCGATGCGGCGATGATCGCCGCGGCACAGCGGGTCGAGCACTACGAGATCGCGGGCTACGGCTGCGCGCGAACCTACGCCGGAATGCTGGGGCACGCGGAGCACGTGGAACTGCTCCAGGAAACGCTGAACGAGGAAGGCAAGACGGACCACGAGCTCACGCTGCTGGCCGAGAACGTGGTCAATCTGGACGCGCTCAAGGTGTGATCATCCCGAGCACCTGACCACACGAAAAAAAACGCGCCGGTCCACCTGGGCCGGCGCGTCCTCGTTGCTGAACGATCACGACGGGCGCCCGAGGGCGCCCGTTTCGTCTGCATGCACGAAACAAATCGAAGAGAGCCACCGGTCGGGATTGAACCGACGACCGCTCGATTACGAATCGAGTGCTCTACCACTGAGCTACGGTGGCAGTCGGCGCGCGACAGCGCGCGACCGGTGAGTCTGGAAGAACATGCCCTGGCGCGGACTCGAACCGCGACGCCTTGCGGCACCACCCCCTCAAGATGGCGTGTCTACCAATTTCACCACCAGGGCATTGACGACGCGCCATCGCTGGCGGCCATCCAGACGCGCGTACGGCGCGCCGATCTTCGGTTCTGAATGGCGGGGCTGACGGGGCTCGAACCCGCGACCTCCGGTGTGACAGACCGGCACTCTAACCAAGCTGAGCTACAGCCCCCGAACTACGATTTGCTACGACTTGCTGATGCTGACGCTGACGCTGATTCGAAACGAGCCGGGACTGCCTGTCGACCCTGCCGCGTCACGATTGCCCGCGGTCCCGACGACCACTTCCGGATCGGCCACTCATGCATAGCCCCAACGGGAGTCGAACCCGTCTCTGCACCTTGAAAGAGTGCCGTCCTAACCGATAGACGATGGGGCCGACGTCGACGGGGACTCGGCACGCCGGCCGCTTC
>CAYLPM010000402.1:0-1912 GCA_964385525.1 uncultured Gemmatimonadaceae bacterium | reverse complement strand
CGGCGCCAGCCTGCTGCGCAACGCCGTCGTGACGGCCGAGGTCGCGCTGTCGCTGGTGCTGCTGATCGGGTGCGGGCTGATGATCCGCAGCTTCGTGGCGTTGCAGCGCGCGGACCCCGGCTACGATGCGACCGGCGTGCTCACGTTCCAGATCCAGCAGAACCGCCCCACGCCCGAGCAGCGCCAGGCGTTCTCGCTCGAGCTGCGCGAACGGCTGCTGGCGCTTCCCGGTGTCACTGCCGTCGCGGCCACGACGCCCCTGCCGCTGGACGGAGGCATCGCGAACGCGCGCTGGGGGCCGGAGGAGGCGCTCACCGATGCGAGCCTGTTCCAGCAGGCGGATGCGTTCTTCGTGCTGCCCGGCTACTTCGAGGCGATGGGCACGCGACTCATCGCCGGCCGCGGCTTCACCGAGGCCGACAACTCGCCCGACCTGACGCGCGTCGTCGTCGATGACAAGTTTGCGGCGAAGGCGTTCCCCGGCGAGAACCCGGTCGGCAAGGAGATCCTGATCCGCGTGCGCACGAACGAGCCGGAGCGGTTCGAGGTAATCGGCGTCGTGCGGCATCAGCGGCATCAGACGCTCGCGGCGGATGGACGCGAGCAGGCGTTCTTCACCGACGGCCTGCTCGGCCACGGCGCCGCCGGCCGATGGGTCGTGAGGACCACCGGCGATCCCTCGCGAATGGCGCCCTCCGTCCGCGCGACCATCGCCGATCTCGATCGACTGGTGCCCATCGCCGAGATGCAGCCCATGACCGAGTTCGTCGATCGGGCGGCCGGACCGACCCGGTTCGCGCTCGCGCTGATCGGCGTGTTCGCGGTGATCGCCGCGGTGCTGGCGGCGGTGGGACTCTACGGCGTGTTGTCGACGGTCGTTCGCCAGCGCACCGCCGAGATCGGCGTCCGCATGGCGTTCGGCGCGCCGAGCGGCAGCATCTTCCGACTCGTAATCGGCCAGGGGCTGCGACTGAGCGTGCTCGGCGTCGTGATCGGCGTGCTGGCGGCGCTCGCGCTGACGCGTGTCATGACGACGATGCTGGTGGGGGTGACGCCGACCGATCCGCTGACGTTCGCGACGCTGTCGGTGCTGCTCGTCGTCATTGCGGCAGTGGCGTCGTGGATCCCCGCGCGGCGCGCGGCGGCGCTGGATCCCGGCGTCGCGCTGCGAGAAGAATAGAAGACAAGGGGGAACCCGCGCGGTGGCTACTCCAGCACGAGGCGGTACGCCACCAGGGTGGCGAGATCCGTGTCCGGGTCGCGCTCGAGTGCGTACACGTTGCCGTCGTGCATCGCGAACGCAACCCAGCGGTGGTCGAATCCGACGGTGGCGAGCCAGGCACCGTCGGGGCGCAACAGGTGCAGCGTGGCGGGACCCGGATCGAGATCGTCGGGTGCCTGCTCCCAGAAGCCGAGCATGCCCGTGACATCATCGCGCCGGAGCCGGCGCCAGCGCCGCGAGTACGTGTAGGAGTCGCGCGTCGTCGCCATCATGCGCTCGATCTCCTCGCTCGCCATGTTCGTCGATGCGAGTGTCCGCCGCACCTCGTTCAGGAATTCGTCGAGCAGTGCTTCGTCCGTCCGCACGGGCTCGAGGCCGAGGAGGATCTCGCGGACGCCCCGGCCGAGCGTATCGAGGATCTGCACGTGAGGCGCGACGCAGCTCCACCGCGCGAGGGAATCCGCCACGTGTCCGAGCGGCCGGCAGGAGCTTCCCGGTCCCTCCGGCATCGCAACGGGATCCTCGAGCTGGACTGCCGTGGGCTCGCTTCCGGCCCTGAGGATGAGCGTTCCGCGCATGCCACCCACCGCGACGCGCGTGCTGTCGAGCGGAAAGGCGGTGAAGGTGATCGACGGTAGCCGGATCGGATCCAGCGTGCCGCCATCCGCCGTGAACCGTTCGATCGTTCCC
>CAYLPM010000401.1:0-1599 GCA_964385525.1 uncultured Gemmatimonadaceae bacterium | reverse complement strand
GACTGGAGCACCGCGGGCACCCAGCGCATCGGCCCCAGCTCCATCGACGTCGTGATCGCCATCATCGCGAGCATCAGCATGAAGAGGGGGCTCGTCAGCGTGTACCGGAACATCTCGCGCACCGGAATCCCGAGCTGTGCGTTCTCGGTCTTCGGGAAGCGCTGCGGCAGCACCATCGCGCCGTATACGAGAATCGGCACGTAGATCACGCCGAGCTGATACGGCCAGTGCGCGAAGCGCCCGCCCCACGTCGACAGCGCGAAGCCGGTGAGTCCCCCGAGCACGATGCCGATGGGGAAGAACGCGTGGAACCAGTTGAGGCGCGTCGTCTTCTGATCCGGGTACAGCGCGGCCACGAGCGGGTTGCCCGTGACCTCGATCATGCCGTTGCCCGCGGCGAGAGTGGCGGCGCCTGCCATCAGCATCCAGAACGCCGATGGATCGCCGACGCGCGTGACCGCGGCGATCATCAGCGTGATCCCGGCGACGTGGCCGAGGAACGCGAGCCTCGCGCCGTTGCGCAGTCCGAACCCCTCGAGCAGCGGCCCCATGACGAGCAGCGAGATCGCCATTCCCCACAGCGCCGCGCCGCCGATCAGCCCCACCTGGTAGTTGGTGAGGATGAACTGCTGCTTGAGCGGCACGAGGATGTTGCTGACCAGCGCGAAGGAGGCTCCGGTCGGGATGAGGGCGAGGCAGATCCCGAAGAACAGGCGGCTGCGGTGGATGCCCTCGGACGGCGGGCTCGACTCGGCCATGCGTGGATCCTCCGGGAGGGAGTGCTCCGGGTGAGCTACCTGCGCGCTTACACTACAGGGCGCCGGCGCCTCGCGCCACCGCCGGCAGGGCGCATCGCGAAGCCGTGATTCCGCCTGCTGACGGGCGGCAGGCTCATTACGCCGCCTCTCTGGCGCCGGAGTCTGGATTGTCTCCCCGGCCGGGTCTACAATACCGCTTCGAACACGCGCGGCCTGCCGCGGCTGCGCGCGAGCGCGAAGGCATAACGTGAGCTCCGTCCCGCGCACACATGCGACGAGCGATTCTGCTGATCGCGACTCTCGACACCAAGGCCGCCGAGCTGGCGTGGATCCGCGATCTCATTGCGCGGCGCGGACACGACACGATCGTCATGGACCCGGGCGTCCTCGGCGATCCGCCGTTCGCTCCCGACATACCGGCCGCCGAGGTCGCGGCGGCGGGCAACGCGTCGCTCCAGGCGCTGAGAGAACAGGGCGACCGTGGCACGGCGCTCGAGGTGATGGCTCGCGGAGCCGCGTCGATCGCCGAGCGCCTGCACGCCGAGGGCCGCATTGAAGCGGTGCTCGCGATCGGCGGCTCCTGCGGAACCGCGATCGGCACCGCGGCGATGCGGGCGCTTCCCTTCGGCCTGCCGAAGGTGATGGTATCCACGGTCGCGTCGGGACAGGTCGGATCGTACGTCGGCGTGAAGGATGTCACGATGATGCATTCCGTCGTCGACATCGCGGGCCTCAACCGGATCTCGCGCCGGGTGCTGTCGAACGCCGCGGGTGCGGTCTGCGGAATGCTCGAGCAGCCGGTGCCGTCCGGCGACGACCGGCCGGTGGTCGCGGCGACGAT
>CAYLPM010000400.1:0-3280 GCA_964385525.1 uncultured Gemmatimonadaceae bacterium | reverse complement strand
ATGCGCTCGCGGACGCACGAGGGCACCGGGATCGGTCTCGCGCTCGTCCGCGAGCTGGTGCACCTCCACGGAGGTCGCATCGACGTCGCGAGCGAGGAGGGCGTCGGTACCACGTTCTCGGTGACGATCCCGTTCGGCTCGGCGCATCTCCTTCGCGAGCACGTTCGGAGCGCGGGCGAGCACCGCCGAAGCACGCTGGGCGCGGCGCCCTGGGTGGAGGAGGCGCTCCGCTGGCTCCCGGAGGCCGATGGCGAGGCGATGCCGGACACGCCCGCCGGACCGGTGCCGTCACCCGGCGCCACGCCTGCGGCCGCGGGGAGGATCCTGCTTGCCGACGACAACGCCGACATGCTCGCCTACGTCGCGCGCCTGCTGCGCGCGGAGGGGTGGGTCGTGGATGCGGTGTCGGACGGACGGGCGGCGCTCGCGGCCGTGCGGGAGCGGCGACCGGATCTGGTGCTGAGCGACGTGATGATGCCGGGGCTCGACGGCTTCGAGTTGCTGCGCGCGCTGCGCGCCGATCCGGCCACCCGCACGATCCCCGTCATCCTGCTCTCCGCGCGGGCCGGCGAGGAAGCGCGGATCGAAGGCGCGGCGGCTGGCGCCGACGACTACGTGGTCAAGCCCTTCGCCGCCCAGGAGCTGGTCGCGCGCGTCGGAGCCCAGCTCAGGCTGGCGCGCGAGCGGGAGCGTGCCACGGCCGCGGTCGAGGCGGCGCGCGAACAGCTCGAGCAGCTGTTCGAGCGGGCCCCATCATTCCTCGCCATCCTCCGCGGACCCGACCTCGTGTTCGACCGGGTGAATGATGCCTACTACCGGCTGATCGGCCATCGCGACGTCATCGGCAGGTCGCTCTGGGATGCGCTGCCCGAGGTGCGCGGCCAGGGGTTCGAGCCGCTGCTCGAGAACGTGCTCGCGACCGGGATTCCGCACGTCGGCCGCGAGACGCCGATCCGGATCCAGCGGACTCCCGGCGCGACGCCGGAAGAGCGCTATCTCGACTTCGTGTACTTCCGGTTCGACGAGGGCTCCGGCGCCGGGCACGGGATCATCGCCCACGGCACCGACGTCACCGACCACGTCCTCGCCCGCCGGGCAGTGGAGCGCGCCTCGCGCGAGCTCGCGGTGGCGAACCGCGCCAAGAGCGAGTTCCTGGCGGCGATGAGCCACGAGCTGCGCACGCCGCTCAACGCCATCGCCGGCCACACGCAGCTGCTGGACCTGGAGATCCACGGTCCGGTGACGGCGGCGCAGCGGGAAGCGCTCGAGCGGATCGACAGAAGCCAGCAGCACCTGCTGTCGATCATCAACGACGTGCTCAACTTCGCCAAGCTGGAGGCGGGGCGCGTCGAGTACGAGATGACGGACGTCCCGCTGGCGTCGGTCGTCGGCGAGGTCGTGGGGATGCTGGAGCCGCAGCTGGCGAGCCGGGGGCTCTCCCTCACCGTCGACGTGGCCGCCGAGCACCTGGTGCGCGCCGACCCCGAGAAGCTGCGGCAGATTCTGCTCAATCTCCTGTCGAACGCCGTGAAGTTCACCGACCGGGGGGGATGCATCGCCATCGACACTCCCGCGCGTGTCGCCGACGCACCGCCGGCGACAGACGAGGGTGAGCTGTTTCTCCGGGTGTCCGACACCGGGATCGGGATCGCCCGGGAGCGGCAGGATTCGGTGTTCGATCCGTTCGTTCAGGTGGATCGCAATCTCACGCGCAACACGGAAGGCACCGGGTTGGGGCTGGCGATCAGCCGGGACCTCGCGCGCGGGATGGGTGGGGAGTTGCGGGTGCGCAGCGTGGAAGGGAAGGGGTCGTCGTTCACGCTTTCGCTGTTGCGCGTGGGGTGATTGCGGCAGGCATTCGTATTCCCTTGTGGCGGCCATTCGAGCTCGAGGTTCGCTTCCGCCGCTACGATGGGACGGAGATCGGGCGGAAGGACTTCGAGATGACCAGGCTCGAGCCCGAACTACCGGACGTAGAGGTCCTTCAGTGCCCAGAGGCGCACGTCGTCCCGCGTGGCCGTCGCCGCCTTGCGGAAGCGGGCCGTGAATCCGCCTGCCGCCACGTACAGCAACGGCGAGGACGGCTTGCGCGCCTCGTGCGCCCAGGCCACGCCCGATTCGGCGAGCCTGTCCAGCATCGCGAGGTGGGTCGAATGCACGTCCACATCCACCGGTGACCGGCTCCACTTGATCGCGCCGGTCAGCACCCGGTCATCGATCAGTCGGCTGGCGATGTCGATCTCGATCGACTGCCGATTGCGATCGAGCCCCTCCCAGCGTCCCCACTCCCTGACCAGCGGGAGCTCGAGCACGGGCTGACGGCGGTAGTACGCTTCCTCGGTGATCTTCTCGAACACGTGACCCAGGTACGCATCGAGCGACGGGTCGACATGGCGTTTCCAGACCTCTTCCGCCGACTGCGTCGCCAGCACGCTCTCCAACGGAGCGACGAACTCGTAGAAGAACCGGAAGGCCGGATCGGACACGCGATAGCGCCACGGATCCCGCGCCTTCGCGCCGAGGTTGCGACCGGCGCGCACGTAGTCGAGCGCGATCAGTCGGTCGACCTTGTCGCGGAGCGGCGTGTCCGGCGCGAGTCCGGCGCCCTGAGCGATCTCGTTGAGAGTGGTGCGACCGCGACCGATGGCCCGGAGGATGGCCGTGTACTTCGGGATGTCACGCAGGCCCTGCTCCTGGAGGAGCGCGGTCCTCACGAGCTCGCGCACCTCGCCCGTCGGCGCGAACATCTGGGCGCGGACGTTGTCGTCGATCGACAGCCCCGGGTCGATCGTAGCCAGGTAGCGCGGCGTACCGCCAAAGACGCCATAGGCGCGCGCCCGGTCGCGCACGTCCCGGAACCCCGCCATCTCGCCGGCGTCATGGTAGTCGAACGGTCGGAGCCTGTGCTGCCAGGCGAAGCGGCCGTAAAGTGGGGAGCCCCCGGCGTTGAGGCCTTCCAGGGTCCGCACGGCGGAGCCGGCGAGCACGAACACGAGCGGGCGCGTCGGCCGACGCAGTTCCCAGGCGGCATTCAGCTCCGACGCCACGGACTGGAGGTCGCGCTCCGTCTCCCCAAGGTACTGAAACTCATCGAGCACGATGGCCAGCGGCTCGCCGGGCCGGTGGTCGAGCAGCAGGCGGAACACGGATCGCCAGGTCGGGTGGTCCTCGGCGTGGACGTCCTGTCCACTCCACTCTGCGAACGCGCCGAGCAGGGCCTCGCGATTCTGGGCGGGGGTCGTTTCGGCGGCGGTGAAGTAGAAGGCGCGCTCGCGAGGCC
>CAYLPM010000399.1:0-2090 GCA_964385525.1 uncultured Gemmatimonadaceae bacterium | reverse complement strand
CGCGGCCTCGGCCGGATGCGCGAGGTCGCCGTGCGCTCGGCGCTCGGCGCATCGCGGGGACGGCTCGTGCGCCAGATGCTGATCGAGAGTGGTGTCCTCGCGGTATCCGGGGCCCTGCTCGGCACTGCCTGCGCGATCGCGCTCACTCGCGTGGTCCGCACCCTCGGCGCGGGACACGTGCCGCGGCTGGAGGAGCTCGCGGTGGACGCTCGCGTGCTCGCGTTCGTCGGCGTCATCACCATCGCGACCACGCTGCTGATCGGTCTCTACCCCGCCCTCCGGCTCGCCCGGAGCTACCCGGGCGATGTTCTGCGCGGCGCCGGACGCGGGTCGGATCACTCGGTCCGGGCCGGCGTGTGGCGCGCGTTGATCGGTGTCGAAGTCGCGATGGCGGTCGTGCTGCTCGTGGGCTCGGTGCTGCTCGTCCGCACGCTGCACAACATCCTGACCGCGGACACTGGCTTCGATCCGAGCGGCATCGCGACCGCCGCGATCACGCCCGACGACGCGCCGCTGGCGCGACTCGAATCGATCCGCGCCGAACTGGCCGGCATTCCCGGCGTCGCGGGCGCCGCCTTCACGACCGTGCTTCCGCTGACCTGGGGCAACTCGTCGGCTCCCGTGCTGCGCCCCGAGGATCCACCGGATCGCGACTGGCCCGCATTCGCGGGCTTCCGCGTGATCACGCCCGAGTACTTCGACGTCCTGCGGCAGCCGATCCTCCGTGGCCGCGGCTTCACGAGCACCGACCGGGAGGGCACCGCGCCCGTCGCGGTCATCACGCCGGGCATCGCCGAGCGGCTCTGGCCCGGCCAGGACCCGCTCGGCAGGCGGATCCGGACCAATTACCTCGGCGACCAGTGGCTTACGGTCATCGGCGTCGCACAGGAGGCGTCGAGCTGGACGATGCCCCGCGGCTCGCAGAACGAGATCTACGTGCCGCTGGCGCAGCAGCGCGAGTCCGCGCGATGGCAACTCGTGGCGGTGGTGCGCGCCGAGCGGGATCCGCGCACGATCGTGGGTCCGATGCGGACGCTCCTCCGCTCGCTCGCGCCCGACGCGCCGGCGGAAGTCGGCCTGCTCGCGGATCGCATCGCGCGCAGCGCCGCGGACCGCCGCTTCGCGATGCTCGCGCTGGTATCATTCGGCGCGGTCGCGCTGTTGCTCGCCGGCATCGGCATCTACGGAGTCCTGTCATACTCGGTCGCGGCCCGCACGCGCGCCATCGGTGTGCGGATGGCACTCGGCGCCTCGGCGCGCCTGATCCGCCTGCACGTCCTCCGGGATGCGGCGATCATGGCGACGACGGGCATCGCGCTGGGTCTCGTCGCCAGCCTCGGCGCGATGCGCTATCTCCAGTCCGCGCTCTACGGCGTGGAGCCCCTCGATCCGCTCTCGTACGTCATCGGTGCCGCCGTGCTCTTCGGCGCCGCGCTCCTCGGCGCCTACGTCCCTGCGTGGCGGTCGAGCCGAGTGGATCCCCTGATCGTGATGCGCAGCGAGTAACGCCTGCCCCGCGCGATCGCGCGGGGTTCGGCGCTCGGAGTGCGCATCGTGCAGGTGTGCCGTGCGCGGTGTCCAGCGTCCCGCCCGACCGCCCGCGTGGGAGCGCGGAGGTCGGCGGCGGCAGCGTGCGGCGTGGCAAGAGACCGCGGGGCCCGTCCGCCTCCACCGCACCCTGCCCTCCCGCCCCGCGGGCTCGCAGCGTGTAAGCCGCGAGCTGCCGCCGCCGAACTTCGCGCGACCGACCTTCGCGCGACCCGCGCGACATTGCCGTGAATCAGTCGTCCAGATCCCCGCAAGCGACCACCGGTCGTCTCCCCGTCACCGGATCCGTGGACTCGGCGTACAGCTCGACGACGTAGTCCTTGGCTTCATCCAGCCGTGCCTCGAGCTGCGCGGTCGCACCGGCCTTGCCTTCGCCGTCCACCGTGAGCAGCGAGTGCCAGCTCGCCGTGCCGACGATCGCTCCCTGCTCACCACACCGGCCCTCGCGCACCACCCACGCGAGCCGCGACCCCGGCTGCGCATTCTGCACCGTGATCGTCAATTGCGTGCGCCCCTCCGCCACCAGCGCGCGACTCTCGCCG
>CAYLPM010000398.1:0-3665 GCA_964385525.1 uncultured Gemmatimonadaceae bacterium | reverse complement strand
CGGCGCGCGCACGCGCGGGTGCCGGCGGTGGACGTCGCCTCCGTGGTGGCGGCGCTTCCGCGGCCGGACATGTCGCGGGTTTCGGCGGCGACGTCCGGGCGAGGCGGTCGAGGACCGCGGACGCTCGCGTGGCAGCGAGCGGCCGCCATCGCGCTGGTCGCGGTGGGGTTTTCGTCGCTCTGGCTGGCGCGCGAGGTGATGACCGGCGACTCGCGAGAGCGCGGCGTCGACACGATTCTGTCGGGCGCCGGAGCCTCCGAGAGCCCGGCGATGACCCTCGGGTACCGGCTCAGCGAGCTGAGTGAGCAGGACCTGGAGGCGCTGCTCGGCGCGCTGGACGACCTGGAGGCGCTCCCCGCGGTCGAACCCGCTCCCATGATCGAGCCGCTCGGCGGCCAGGAAGGTTTCCGATGACGTACGGTCGCGTGGCCCTCGTGGCCATCACGGTGACGGCGCTCGTCCTCGGGCCGGTGTCGACGCAGGCGCAGCAGACGGGGAATCCGCCGCAGCAGCGGCAGGCGGCGCCGCGGCAGGGCGCCCAGGGGCAGAATCGAGTGATACTCGAGCGCCAGGTGCGGGCGAGGATTCACCGCGTGATGCGGGACAATCTTCAGCTCGACGACGAGCAGCTCGGCCGCCTCGAGAACACGATGACCACGTTCGAGGGTCGGCGCCGAGCCCTGCTGCGCGAGGAGCGGCAACTGCGACTCACGCTACGCGACGCGATGGGTGGGGCGCCGCGCGATTCGACGCCAGTTGCCGCGAACGAGCCATTGGTCGCCAGCGCGCTGGACTCGCTGATCGCGCTTCAGCGGCGGCGGATCGATCTGATCGAGGCCGAGCAGCGGGAGCTGGCGGCGTTTCTCACGCCGCTCCAGCGCGCGCGGTATTTCGCGCTCCAGGACAACCTGCGGCGGATTCTGGAGGAGGGGCCGCGGAATGCGCCGGGCCGTCCGGGTGTGCGGCGACCGGCCGCGGGGCAGGGGGAGCCGCCGCCGCGGTGAGGCAGGCGCGTCGTCGCTGTTGAGCGCCCCCTCGCCGGCCGCTAGATTGCGCGGTCCGCCCGGGTGGCGGAACTGGCAGACGCACGAGACTCAAAATCTCGCGGCCCGCGAGGGCCTTGCGGGTTCGATCCCCGCCCCGGGCACTATACAAGGCACGTACTTGAATGGACGCACCTCCAGGATGCTGGAGGTGCGTTTCTCGTTAGTGTGACCAGAACGTCATGGGAGCTAACGGTTCGCGCGTATGGGACCGAGCGTGATGGTGATTGCCCGGGCCTGGCCAATTCCGGGGATTTCCCGAATCGGAGCAGCGCGCAACTCTTCGAGTCGCTGCTGGAAGCGCGCCTCCCGTTCTGAGGAAATCGGCGTCGTGCGCTCCGGCACGCGAGCTTGCGTGGCGTCGTAGATCTCGTCCCCAAATGAGCGACGATGAGCAAACATGGTGGCCACGGCGTCGGCAAAGTCGGTGGCTGAAGCCTCCCCGGACACGAGAATCAGGTTTCGCTGCCTGCCCGTTGGGCGGCGCATGATCATCGCACGAGCACCCTGCATCGGCACCTGATCGACCCGCGCCACCAGCACGTCGAGTGGGCCACGTGCCATCTCGATCGAGTGTGCCATGGCGGCTGCTCGCACGTCGGCGTCCCGAATCGCAAAAATTTTGGTGAGGAGGCGAGCATGTCGAGGGTCTCTCACCTCGTAGGGGCGCCCACCGCTGCTCAACAGCTGCGTCATCCTTTCGCGAGACCGATCATCAGGAAGTGTCGCGAGCAGTTCGGCTATGGCCGATTGCTCCTCTGCCCTCCGACTGCCGGAAACATGGCTGCGGTCGAATGACGCCTGCGTCAGGTCGGCGTCAGGAATCATGTACCGGGGGGCATCGGCATCGTGCTCTGGCATCTGCATTTGCCAATTTCCTTCTAGGGTTGAACCAGCTGCACCCGCCAAATGTCAACGTATGGAACGCCCTCCTCATCCTGCCGGTATGCGGCGTACTCTCCGTCGTCCGTTGCCGCAATCGCATGGAACGGCAGTCGCCGAGACACGAGCAGGCGACCCGCTTGCGGATCGATGACTTCGATGATCGTGTGGAAGAGTCGTCCGGTCATGGCCTGCGGGTACAGCGCAATTCCCTTCCAGTTCACCTCCGGCTCGCCGAGGCCAGCTTCCCACTCCGCTGCCGGGACAGGCACCTGGATCGAAATCCACACGAGACCGCTACTGTCCTCTCGAATGGTCGAGGTGCGAGGAGGGGCTCGTGGTGACAACCTGTACTCGAATCGCTCGCTGGGCCGGTAGAAATCGTTCTCCCGCGTATAGTGTCTGACGAGTCCTCCGGTCGCGGACCAGAGCGAGAATTCGTACTCGACACGGTGCGCAGCCCAGAATCCCCCGGCTCGGCCCGGGCCCACGACACGACCCAGATGCGACAGGTCATCCCCTGGCAGCACCGGATAGTTCCCGCCGAAGGAGTGAATGACCTTGCCTTCCCGGTCGATGAGGTGCAGTGGGGTACCAATGAGGACGGGATCCCAATCCCTCCGGTTCAGCACGAGGACACCGTTCCGCAGGATCAACCCGAAACGCCCGATCCCGGGCTGCGGAACCATGCGACCGAACTCCCCGGCAGCAGAGAAGATCGACCGTCTGCCCGTACCGAGGTCGATGACATGAACCGAGTCGCCCGGCGCGATGAACACGGCGACCCCCCACATCAGTTCGCCGGGGCCCCGGCCTTTTCTCGCCATCCGCCGGACGAAGCGACCGCTCGAGTCGAACACCAGCGGGGGGCCGCCGTTGGCGAACTCGCTGACATAGAAGGTACCCTCCGAGTCCTTTGCTGCGCCCGAAGGCTCGCCTACGAGTGCTGCGTCACCATCGAAGGTCCCCAGCACGAGGCGGCGCGTCGCCCGCAGCTCGCACTCGGAGCACGTCGGCGTACCAGGAATGTGAGTGACGTCTTGGGCGGAGGCTGCATCTCCCCCTGCTACGAGCAGCGCCACGAGCACCGCGCGGATCGGTATTCCTCTGATGCTCGTTCTCTGAGTCACTGTGAGATCTCCCACCGCAGGCGATGAGTTGATCCACCAGGTTCTCGGAAAGCACCGCCATCGCATCGTTGTCGATCGCCTCCGGCTCGGCGCCGCGTACGATCTTCCATCCGAAGCGCGTCAGGCAGTGTGACCGATTCCGCGCAGTGGAGACGCGGATGCGCGGTAACTCCATGGGCAATCGGGCTGTTCGACTGGCGACGATTATCTCATCGGAGAATGTCGAGGGCAAGGAACACCGGGCGAGTGCAAGAGCTGGACATGAGCGCAGTCCCCGAGGGCGGGCGAATGCATGAGACTGCCACTGGCACGAACCACGATCCTCCTGTCCACACCGTCGGTGCCAGCCAGTCGCGAGCCTCGCTGGCTGGGATGGTCATTGGTCGTGCCCTCCTCAGTGATGTCGATGGCGTAATACGCATTCCCAGATGCACGTTCGCACGTCATTCACTGCACGATCGCGCTCTCGGGCGCATTCCTCGGCGCTTGCCGCCCCTCCCGGGCACCGATAGCTTTTCCCCCGCCTGCGCCCCTGCTTTCCCATCGCACGCGCCATGGCACCGCGCGTGCACGCCCCCGGGCGCGACACGCCTGCACCCGGCGAGCTGCT
>CAYLPM010000397.1:0-2521 GCA_964385525.1 uncultured Gemmatimonadaceae bacterium | reverse complement strand
GCGGGCGCTCTCGCCGCCCAATGCGGCAACGTGCCGGCGTGCGCCCTCGCCGCCCAATTCGGCAATGCGCCGTCACGCGTTCGCACCGTTCGTGATCGCGCTGTCGCTCGCGTGCGCGATCGGGGGTACCGGTGCTCCAGCTTCTCCCGACGCCGCGCGGGCCGGGACTCCCCTCGACACGGTCGAGCGGCAGACCATCACCGACTCGGCGTCTCTCGTTCCTGCCGGCTTCGGGACCCTGCGTCAGGAGGACATCGCCGTCCGCATCACGCTGCGCGGCGTACAGGTGCGCGCGATCCCGCTCGATGAGGCGATCATCCGCGTCCTGTCACCGGATTCCTACCGGGCATTGCGCGATCTGCTCGAGAGCCGCCGCGGCGAGGTGACGAGCATCGCCGGCAGGTACGGCGTGCGGCGCCCATCCGTCTGGTACATCTCGTACTTCGGCGTCCAGCCGGACGCCCGCTTCAGCCCGATGGAAGTGATCGTGACGAGCGCGGGACGCGACTACCGGCCACTCGATCTCATTCCCCTGAGCCCCGGCTTCGGGGAGAACCGGCTGCAGCAACGCGAGACGCAGACCGCGCTGTACGTCTTCGAAGAGGACGTCGACCCGGAGCAGCCGCTCGCCGTCACCATACAGGGCGAGCGAAGCGCGGCGTGGGCGGACATCCTGCAGCGCATTCAGCGCGAGCGTGCGCTCATTCGATCCCGGGCGCAGGGGCAAATCCGGCGGGGCGACGCCATCCCCCCTCGCGCGTCGCTCTCACCCGCGCAACCCTGACCACCGCCCAACATGGTCCTTCGCCCCCTGCGCAGGCTCCCCACCACCAGCCGCAACCACCTCACGGACGCGTTTCTTGAGCGCATCGAGGGCGAGCTCGCGGACCCCGAATGCGATCGCGCCCTGCTCTGCCGGCGCGTGCTGTGTGATCTGACCTTTCCCGCGTACTCGGCGAGCTGGGATTCGGCGGTCGAGGACGAGTCTCTACCGATCGGGACCAGGATCGCGCTCGCGGCACTGGATCCACGCAGCATCACGCTCGAGCCGGAGTACTACGCCGAGTGCGACGACGCGCGCTTTCAGCGGGTGAAGCCGTTGCTCTGGCTGTGGTATTCGTTCGACCGCACGGTCGCGGGCGGGCAGAACATCGATGTCGGGGTGCGGCTGCGGCGCATCCTCGCGCGGCACATCTTCCGGCGGTGCGGTGAGAACTTCAAGGCGTTCCAGGACGTCGAATTCTCGTTCGGCTACAACATCGAGGCGGGCGACGACGTGGTCGTGCACCGCCACGTGCTCCTCGACGACCGCGGCGGCCTCGTGCTCGGCGACCGGGTCTCGATCGCCGACTACGCGAACATCTACAGCCACACCCACAGTATCGTTGACCAGCGCGACGTGACCGACGCGAAAACGGTGCTGGAGGACGATGTTCGCATCACCTACCACGCGACCGTGCTCGCCGGCGTCACGGTGGGGCGGCAGGGGATGGTCGGCGCGGTCGCCGTGGCGACGAAGGACGTTCGGCCGTGGCACGTGAACGTCGGGATTCCGGCCAAGAGCGTCCGGGTCAAGCCGAATGCGCCGGTCGAGGAGGAAGAGCTGAGCGCGGTGAGGAGAAAAGGGAAGGACTAGCGCACTATTCCGAGTCGTCGATGGCAGGTGGACTGCGTCGAAGGCAGGTGGACTGCATTGAACCGCAGAGGATCGCGGAGGCGGGCGCGGAGGATCGCGGAGGACTGCACACCCGGGTCAGGTTCCGATCGCAACGAGCCGGGAATTCTTGATGAACGACCTCCGGAAGCCATTGCGTCCCGGGCCGTTTCCAAGGCAGTCGTCCGGTCTCGTGGCGGTGCAGACCTCCGACCGGTGTGCCGTCCTCAGCGTTCCTCGCCGTTTCCTCCGCGTTCCTCTGCGGTCAATGTCGGGTGACCAGCGCGGTCAATGTCGCGTGACTTCCGCGGTTCGCGGACGTGCTGTCCAGATGAGGAAAGCATCCCACTACAGAACCCGCAGCACGTCCTCGACCGGTCCGGCGTCCCCTGATCCGAGGAGCGCGACGATCTCGCGCAGCGCCTGACGCTCGCGCGGCCAGATGAACCGCTCCAGTGCCTGCTCGACACTCAACCACTCGCTCGCCTGGTGCTCTGGGCCCAGCGTGACGTCCCCGGTGTCTCCCACGAAGGCGGCAAACACGACGGCGAGCTGGACGGCGCGCATGCCGTGCAGGTAGAACGGCTGCACGGTCACGCTGTAGAGCCGCTGGACTGCCAGGCCGGTCTCCTCCCGCAGCTCGCGCACGGCGGCGTCCTCGGGCTCCTCACCCGGCTCCAGGCGGCCGTGCACCGTCTCCCAGGCCGCCGGGCAACGCGTGTCCAGGGCGCGCTGAAGCGTCAGGACACGCCAGGCGGGGGAGGTCGGCCGAATCACGTAGACATCAACCGACCCGACGACGATCTGAGCCATCGATCCTGCCTCCAGAGCGCCACCCCGAGAAGAGGTTACCCGAGACGGACAGCG
>CAYLPM010000396.1:0-2830 GCA_964385525.1 uncultured Gemmatimonadaceae bacterium | reverse complement strand
CGCTCCCCGAGAGCATCGCGGAACGACGGAAACCGCACGTGACGCTGCCCGAGCTCGAACGCCTGACGCAGTGGAAGATGGCCCGCGGCATCTGGCGCGGACGCAACCTGGCGCTGGTTCGCTCCAACGATCCGGATCTCGTCGTCCGGACGAGCGAAGCGGCGCTCGCGACCATTCCACACCCTACGGCTCCGATCGCGGAACTGTCGAAGCTCGCGGGCGTCGGTCCGGCGACGGCATCCGCGGTCGCGGCGGCCGCGTCGCCGAATCTCTACCCGTTCTTCGATGAGCTCATCGCGGGACAGATCCCGGGGCTCGGAGCGATCGCGTACACGCTCGGCTACTACGCCCGCTACGCCGCGGCGCTTCGAGAGCGGGCCGAGCGGCTCGGCGCCGGGTGGACGCCGGTGATGGTGGAGCGCGCGCTGTGGGCGAACGTCGGCGGCAAGGCAGGCGTCAGGAGTTGAGCGACGCCGGGCGGTGCTGGGTGGCGCCTTGCGGTGCGGCCACGGCGAAGTCTCGATGTCGCGAGGCTCCACATCGTCATGCAAATCGCTTGACCGACCGTTCCCGTGCCTTGCGAGCTTCCTCGTCGCGGTTCCGGGGCGGCGCGTTGGTCTGGAGGGAGTGAATGAGTCGTTGCGCCGCCGCCGTCACCTCCTCGACTGCGCGGTCGAACGCGGCCTCGTTGGCACGCGACGGCCGCGCCGTGCCGCTGAGCTTCCGAACGAACTGGAGCGCGGACGCGCGGATCTCGTCGTCGGTCGCGGGCGGCTCGAAGTTGGCCAGGGTCCTGATGTTTCGACACATGATGCGTTCCTCTCCGTAATCACCCTCTCTCAGGCGGGGGCCGCGTCGCGGGCCTCCGCACGACTCGATCGACCACCCGTCACGGCGACGTGGTGGTCGCCGCGAAGCCCGGCCACGCGACATCCGAGCTCGCGTTCCCGGCCTCGTCGATCGCGTTCGCCAGGATCCGCTCCGGCTCGTCCTCGAGGACGATGTGAAAGCGATCGCCGCGCAACAGGTGCGTCGTCCACTGCCGGTCGATGCGGACGCGAAGCAGCCACCACCGCACCGGTTCACCGATCGGCGGCGCAAACACCACCGTCCGCCCCGTCACCGTCAGCTCCGGCGGCGGTGGCGGCTCGGCATCCAGCCAGGTGAACGCCGGGGGAATCGCCCGCCGCAGGTGCAGTGACGCGAACGCCGCCGCGACCTCGCCGCCGTTCCGCTTCAGGGTGGTCGTCGTATTGAACATGATGTACCCGTTCCCGCCGGGCCGACTGCGCACGGTGCGAATCTGCTCGGGAATCTCGCCGATGCTGAAGGTGGTGGGCGAGCCGTTGTTCACGCGGTACGTGGCGAGGCCGGGCCAGACGTGTCGCCCCATGCTGTTCTCGCCGAGCCACCAGTCGAGCAGGACAGGGAAGCTCTGCTGCGGCGCGTCGATCGCCCAGTAGAGCTGGGGCGCGAGATAGTCCACCCAGCCTTCCTGCAGCCACTTCCGGGCGTCGGCATAGATCGCGGCGTAGGCATCGAGCCCGGCGACGCTGGGTGGATATCCCGGGCGCCAGATGCCGAACGGGGAGATGCCGACCTTGACGTTCGGACGCAGCTCGTGTACCTCGCGATACATGCGGGCGATGAAGCGATCGACGTTGTCACGCCGCCAGTCATCGCGCGACAGGGTGGTGCCATTCTGCGCGAAGCTCGCGCTGTCGGGGAACTCGATCCGGGTGCCGGTGTCGTCGTTCTCCGGATACGGGTAGAAGTAGTCGTCGGCGTGGATGGCGTCGATGTCGTAGCGCTCGACGATGTCCCGAACGACGCGCATCGTGTGGTCGTGCACCTCCGGCTCGCCGGGATCGAACCAGAGCTGCGAGCCGTACACGCGGACGAGGTTGCGTCTCGCGTTGAAGGAATGGTCGGGTGAGAGGAGCGCACTGTCCGCCGTGACACCGACGCGGAACGGGTTGATCCACGCGTGCAGCTCGAGACCGCGGGCATGCGCCTGCTCCACCGCGAAGCCGAGCGGATCGTAGCCGGGATCCACTCCCTGAACCCCTGTGAGCATCGCGCCCCATGGCTCGAGCGACGACCGGTAGAGGGCATCCGCCGAGGGCCGCACCTGGAACATGATCGCATTGAACCCGGCCGCCACGGCCCGATCCAGAATATCGATCAGCTCGGCCCGCTGCTGATCCGCGGGGAGCGATGGGCTGGACGGCCAGTCGATGTTCCGGACGGTGGCGATCCAGAGCCCGCGCATCTCGCGCGTGATCGGCGGCGGCACGGTATCGATGGGCGTCGGTCCGGGACCCGTCACTCGGCCGCCGGTGCACGCGGCCAGGACGGTGCTTCCGAGGACGAACAGCAGGCGAAACGGTGTAAATCGCATGGGAGGAAGATCGCTACGGGCGTCCACGTTCGCCACGTAGCGCATCACTTTCGTCAGCCCGAAAAGGAGCCCGCAGTGTGCGTAGTCACCGAAGTCGCCGGTGGATCACGTCCAGCAGCGTACCGTCGCCGCTCACGACCCACGCGACGCCGCGGCAGCCGACTCGACTGTGTTGACGCGCTGCCGAACCGTGCCGATGTCCCGCACCGGACGCACCTCGACGCAACCCGTGTGCGCCCAGGGAAAATCCGCAGCGATCCGGACCGCTTCTTCCATGTCCGCGGCCTCGATCACGTTGAAGCCTCCGAGAATCTCCTTGGACTCGGCGAACGGCCCATCGGTGGCGGTCAGCCGGCCGTTGCGAATGCGAACGGATTTCGCGGTCGCCGGCTCCTCGAGCATCTGCGAATCGAGGAGCTGTCCATCACG
>CAYLPM010000395.1:0-3664 GCA_964385525.1 uncultured Gemmatimonadaceae bacterium | reverse complement strand
CTCCCGATCATGGCCGCGGATGCGCTGGGGGTGCCGACGGTTGCGGCGGTCGTGGTTGCCGGCGTGCTGTTCGCCGCGGGGGTCTTCGTGCTCTCGACCTTGGGCTCGACGAAGCAGCTGAAGTGGCAGCTGGCGCTGGTTGCGTTCGGCGCGTTGCTCCTCGGGATGACGCCGTTCCTCACTCAGCCGATCCGGGCCGCGCATTTCCCCGCGATCAACGAGGGCGAGCCCACCGCGTGTACGACCGAGTTGACGGCCGCGTGCACGTTCGACGCGCAGACGTGGGAGCGCTTCGAGTACAACTTCAATCGCGGGCAGTACGGCAAGCCGTCGGTGCTCGACCGGCAGGCGCCCTACGTGGCGCAGGTCGGGATGTGGTGGCTGTACTTCAAGTGGCAGTGGCTGCGCGATGTGCACATGGAGCATCCGCGCCTCCAGGCATTGCTGGCGGCCACGTTCCTGATGCTCGGCCTCTTCGGCGGATGGGTCCACTTCAAACGGGACCGACGAAGTTTCTGGTACTTCGGCACCTTCATGTTCTCCGTCACCGTGCTGCTGGTGACGTACCTGAACTTCAAGTACGGACACTCGCAGGCACCCGAGCTGGGCTCGATGGTCGAGCGCGAGGTCCGCGACCGCGACTACTTCTACCTTTTCAACTTCTCGCCGTGGAGCGTGTGGGCGGCGCTGGGGCTCGTCTTCATCTGGGAATCACTGGCCGCGGTCATCGGCGCCGATCAGGTCCGGCTCGGCAAGGAGACGGTGGAGCAGCCGCGAAAACGCAGCTGGCTGCTCGCGTCCCCGATATTGCTCATCGCCGTGATCCCGCTCATCGGAAACTGGACCGCCGCGTCGCGAGCCGGCGAGACGTTCACGCGGGACTTCGCGCACGATCTGCTGAACTCCGTCGAGCCGTACGGAATCCTGGTGACCGTCGGCGACAACGACACGTTTCCGCTGTGGTACGCGCAGGCGGTCGAAGGGATTCGAAAGGACGTGATCGTCGCCAACACGTCGCTGCTGAACACGGAATGGTACACGCGCCAGCTGATCCGCAGTCCGATTCACGCGTACGATGCCGAGGCGGGCCCCGCGATCTATCGCGATCGGGAGTGGACGATGCCCACGCGCCCGGCGCTGAATCTCACGTTCGAGGAGGCGGACGCCGTTCCACTCTATCAGCAGGTGACGCAGACCAGCCTGTTCGAGAAGGGGAACATCCGGGCGACGATCAATCCGCGGCTCCTCACGCGTGCCGACCTGCTCGTGCTGCAGATGATCAAGGATGCCTACCCGGAGCGGCCGATCTACTTCAGCCGCACTTCGGGGCAGTACGGCGCGGAGCTCGGCCTCTGGCCGTACCTCGTCACGCACGGTCTGGCGCGCAAGCTCGTGCCCGACGTGCCGACGCCGGGCGGCGACACGCTGCTCGTGCAGGGCGAGGGGTGGATGGACGTCGCGCGCACGAAGCAGCTCTGGACGGAGGTCTTCGAGGCCCCGGAGTCGATCATCGAGCGGGGCGACTGGGTCGATCGCGCGAGCGTCGGCATCCCGTACCTGTACGTCGTGACGGGTGGATTGCTGGCCGAGTCGCTGTTCCGCACCGGTGACACCGTCGGCGCGCAAGAGGTGATGGAGACGGCCGAGGGCGTCGCCCAGGCGACGAGACTCCAGTCGTTGTTCCAATCGGCCGTGCCGGAGCTCGGACCGTTCCCCGGCGGCGACTCGGCACCGCGCGCCATACCGCTGCCTCCGGCGCCCTGAACACCGAACGGCCGGCGCCCTGAACGCCGAACGGCCGGCGCCGTCAGCGCGGGCACACCGAGGGATGCCGGCCCTCCTCGCCCGCCGGCGTTCGCGAGGGCCTCGACCGATCGATCAATCGTCCGCGCCCGCGACCACCGCGCCGCGGGTGAAAGCCGTCGTGCGACCCGAGCGGTCGGCCACCGGCCCGCCGTTCGTGCCGAGCGCCGCCAGGTCGTGCCCGGATGGCCGCTGATACACGCGAAGACCGAACTCCGGCACGATCGCCAGGATGTGATCGAAGATGTCGGCCTGGATGTTCTCGTATTGCGACCAGCGGGTGTCGTTCGTGAAGACGTAGATCTCGATCGGGAGCCCTTCCGGCGTGGGCGTGAGTTGGCGCACGAGAAACGTGAGATCCTGATGGATCTTCGGATGACTCCGCAGGTACGCGATGATGTAGGCGCGGAGAGTGCCGACGTTGGTCAGCCGGCGGGCGTTCACGATCGCCTCCGGATCATCCACGAACGGGACGTTGTGCTGCTCGAGCTCCGCGCGCTTCGCGTCGAAGTAGGACCGGAGCAGCACGAACCGGCTCAGCCTTGCGACTTCCGCGTCGGTGAGGAAGCGGATCGTCGCCATGTTCACGTGGATCGCCCGCTTGATGCGGCGGCCCCCACCCTCGAACATGCCGCGCCAGTTCCGGAAGCTGTGCTCGAGGAACTTGTGCGTCGGGATGACGGTGATCGTCTTGTCCCAGTTCTGCACCTTCACCGTGTGCAGCGCGATGTCGACGACATCCCCGTCGGCGCCGAACTGCGGCATCTCGATCCAGTCGCCGACGCGGACCAGATCGTTGTTGGTGAGCTGAACGCCGGCCACGAGCGACAGCAGCGTGTCGCGGAAGATCAGCGTGATGATCGCCATCATCGCGCCGAGACCGCTGACGAAGTACCACGGCGACTGGTCCGCGAGCCGCGCGATGATGAAAATGACGGCGATGATGTAGATCACCACCTTCGCCACCTGCACGTAGCTCTTGATCGGCCGCATCTCGGCGGCCGGCGTTCGCGCGTAGAGCGCCTGGACCACTGACAGAAGCGCCGTGGTGGTGAGCGCCGCCACCAGCACCAGGCAGGCGCTGATCAGTCGCTGGAGCAGTCCGACGAGAAGCGGGTCGATCCCCGGCACCAGGGGCAGGCCCAGTTGCGCCACCAGCAGCGGGATGACCAGCGATGCGCGATGCGGCACCCGGTGCGCGATGATCTCCTGGTCCCAGCGGACTCGCGTCCGCTCCACGATTCGATGCGCCAGCGCGAGGACGTAGCGGCGCGCCACGAGATGCGCGAGGAGCACGGCCACGAGCAGCCCCGTGGCGGCACCGAACGTTTGCAGCCAGGGTGATGCGAGCAGAGTGGTCAGGAAGGCATCCATGACCCGCAAGATGGCCATCGCCCCGGCTCGATCAAGGGTGGCGCGCCGATTCGTCGGCCGATGATGCTCAGTCCACGCGGATCGCCGTCATGGGGTCCAGCCGCGCCGCGCGCGTCGCCGGCACGAGCATGGCCGCGAGTGCCACGACGAGCAGGATGCTCGCGGCCGCGAGATAGGCGGTGGGCTGACTCTCGCCGAGCCCGAACACCTCACTCCGCATCACGCGGAGCCCTCCGGCCGCGAGTAGCGCGCCAAGGACCAGGCCGGCCGCCGTCGCCATCAGCCCCTTCCCCACCACGAGCCGACGAATGCGCGCCGCATCCGCCCCGAGCGCCATCCGGACGCCGATCTCCCGCGTGCGCGAGATCACCACCTGCGACAGCACGCCGTACAGACCGACGGCGGCGAGGAGCAGCGCCAGCGCCGCGAACGTCGAGAGAAGCGACGTGGTGAAACGCTCTCGCGCAAGCGAGTCACCGAGCAACTC
>CAYLPM010000394.1:0-5587 GCA_964385525.1 uncultured Gemmatimonadaceae bacterium | reverse complement strand
TGGCAGGAGATCTCGGGCGGGAACGAGACGGTGATGGTCGGGAAGAAGGAGATGAACACCCGCGCCTATCTCAGCTCGTTCAACTTCAGGGGCGCCGACCAGCAGAAGAAGGTCGGCGATCTCTCGGGCGGCGAGCGGAACAGGCTGCATCTGGCGAAGACGCTCATGACGGGGGCCAACCTGCTCCTCCTCGACGAGCCGACGAACGATCTCGATGTCGACACGCTGCGCGCTCTCGAGGTGGCGCTGCTCGACTACGCGGGGTGCGCGGTGATCATCTCCCACGACCGGTGGTTCCTGGATCGCGTCGCCACGCACATCCTGGCGTTCGAGGGGAACTCGGAGGTCGTCTGGTTCGAGGGGAACTACCAGGCGTACATCGAGGATCTCAAGCGGCGGAAGGGGCCGGACGCGGACCAGCCGCATCGCATCGCGTACCGGAAGCTGGTGCGGTCGTAGTCAGGTCCGTGTCGCGTGCCCCGACCCGGGAGGAGTCCCACATGTCCACGAGCATCCGACGCTGCGCCTGGCCGACGACGGAGCTCGACATCGCGTACCACGACGCCGAGTGGGGCGTCCCGGTCCACGACGACCACGTCCTGTTCGAGTTCCTGACACTGGAGGGAGCCCAGGCAGGGCTCAGCTGGTCGACGATCCTCAGGAAACGCGAGCACTATCAGCGCGTCTTCGTCGGATTCGACCCATCACGGGTCGCGCGCTTCACCCCCGCGCGTGTCGAGCGGGTCCTCGGCGACCCGGGCGTGGTGCGCCACCGTGGCAAGATCGAGAGCACGGTGTCGAACGCGACGGCGTTCCTCCGGGTGCAGGAGGAGTTCGGGACGTTCGACGGCTACGTGTGGCAGTTCGTCGATGGCGCGCCGCGCGTGAATCGCCGCCGCACGCTGCGCGAGATTCCTTCGTCGACGCCGGAGTCGGACGCCATGAGCAAGGACCTCAAGCGGCGGGGATTCCGGTTCGTGGGCTCGACGATCTGCCATGCCTTCATGCAGGCGGTGGGGATGGTGAACGACCACGTGATCGACTGCTTCCGCCATCGCGAGCTGACGAGCGCTCGCTGAGGTCGTGCTTGGCGGCCTCGACCATGAGTCGTCGATGTTCCGCCGGTCATCGGCACCAGGTCATCATCGGTGCGAGCTCATCAGTTACGACGGCGCCGTCCCCGGCCGGCAACGTCCGGTCATGGCTTGCCGCATTCAGTCCCGCCACAATGGGTCGAAGATTGCGGGTTGAGGCGACTCCGAAACAGGCACGTCGATCTTCGGCAGCCGAGCCAGCGTCCAGTCCCTCTCCCGCCGTCCAGATGAACCAGCACGCCCTCGTGCCCAACGACATCCAGGGAGTCCTCCATCGCAACAACGTGAAGGACTTCGGCCGCGGCACACAGCCGATGCTCTTCGCCCACGGGTTCGGCTGCGATCAGAACATGTGGCGGTTCGTGGCGCCGCATTTCGAGTCGGAGCACCGGATCGTCCTGTTCGACTACGTGGGTTCGGGGCGGTCCGATCTGCGGGCCTACGATGCGGAGCGCTACGGCAGCCTCGAGGGTTACGCGCAGGACGTGCTCGACATCATTCATGCCCTCGAGCTGCGCGATGTGGTCTTCGTCGGCCACTCGGTGAGCAGCATGGTCGGCGTGCTGGCGGCGAATCGCGAGCCCGATCGGTTCGCCCATCTGATCCTCGTCGGTCCATCGCCGCGCTACATCAACGACGATCCGTACGTCGGCGGGTTCGAAAGAAAGGACATCGAGGGGCTCCTGGAAATGATGGACAAGAACTTCATCGGCTGGGCGAACTTCCTGGCCCCGGCCATCATGAAGCATCCCGACCGGCCGGAGCTCGAGCAGGAGCTGACCGAGAGCTTCTGCTCGACCGATCCGGTGATCGCGCGGCGATTCGCCGAGGCGACGTTCTATGCCGACAATCGCGACGATCTGCGGCAGGTCAGCGTGCCATCACTGATTCTGCAGTGCTCGGATGACATGATCGCGCCGAACGCGGTGGGTGAATACGTCCATCAGAGCCTGCCGTCGAGCACCCTGCGCATCATGAAGGCGGTGGGCCACTGTCCGCACATGAGTGACCCCGAAGAGACGGTGGCGCTGATGCGCGAATACCTGGAGCGCGCGCGGGCGACGTGATGGCGGCGTCCGGCTCGTGTCGGTGAGCGGAATCGTGGACGAAATGCTCGACCGTGCGCCCTGCGGATACGTGTCCTTCGGCGACGACGGCGTCGTCGTCGCCGTCAACGCCACGCTGCTGGAGCGCGTCGGGTACGCGCGGGGGGAGCTGGTCGGGCGTCAGTTCGAGACGATCCTGACCGTCGGCAGCCGCATCTTCCATCAAACGCATTTCTTCCCCCTCATCAAGCTGCACGGCGGGGCGCAGGAAATCTTCCTGCTCCTCCGCACCCGGGGAGGATCGGACGTCGGCGTACTGTGCAACGCGGCGCGCCGCGAACGCGGGGGCCTCGCCGTCACGGATTGCGTCTTCCTCGAGGTGCACGAACGCCGGAAGTACGAGGACGCGCTGCTGCAGGCGAAGCGCACCGCCGAAGAAGCCAACCGGACGCTCGAGGAGCAGGCCGTCGAGCTGGAGCTGCAGCAGCACCAGCTCCAGGAGCAGACGACCGAGCTGGAGATGCAGGCGGAGGCGCTTGAGCAATTGAACGAGGAGCTCACCGAGCGCACCGTGGAGCTGGAGCGGCAGCGCGCCGCCGCCGCGGACGCGAACCGGGCCAAGAGCAGCTTCCTGGCGGTAATGAGTCACGAGCTCCGCACGCCGCTCAACGCCATCGGGGGCTATGTGCAGCTTCTCCAGATGGAGGTGCACGGCCCCGTGAGCGAAGCCCAGCAGGAGGCGCTCGAGCGCATCGACCGGAGCCAGCGCCACCTGCTTCGGCTGATCAACGATGTGCTCAACCTGTCGCGCATCGAGGCGGGACGAGTGGACTACGACGTCGAACCCGCCGCGCTCGACGCTCTCGTCACGAGCGTGCTCCCGATGGTGGAGCCGCAGATCGCGGCGAAGGAGCTCCATCTCGAGGTTCGGGTCGCCTCGACGCTGATTGCCATGGCCGATCGCGAGAAGGTGAAGCAGATCCTGCTCAACCTCCTGACCAACGCCGTGAAGTTCACCATGCCCGGCGGACGCATTCGCCTGGAAGGAGCCGCGAACGCGCCACGGTCAGCCACGGTGTCGGTTCGGGTCAGCGACAGTGGCGTCGGCATTCCGGCCGACATGGGCGACCGGATCTTCGAGCCGTTCGTGCAGGTCGACGCCAGCCGGACGCGCGCGACCGAAGGGACCGGGCTCGGCCTGGCGATCAGCCGCGACCTGGCGCGCGGCATGGGTGGGGAGCTCACGATGGAGAGCGACGTCGGCGTCGGCTCGACGTTCACGCTCACGCTGCGGGCCGCACCATCGATGGGGGCGCGGAGCGCGGAGGTCTCCACTGTCGATGGGCACTCGGCGAGATCGACGCTCTCCGATTGACGCCAGGCGGACCCTTGCGGTCAGAGTGAGTGCCACCGGCAACTCCATTCGTACTGGGTGAGAGCCGTGCATTGCGTTATCGTACGGTCGTGCACCGGCCCTGCATCGATGCCGTGCCGCTCCTCACCCTCACATCGGCTGCGTTCCATGCGAGATCCACTGGCCGTTCATCGCGCGTTGCTGGCCTGTTGTGCGCTCGCGCTCTGTGCCTCGCCGGCCTCCGCGCAGATCGACTCCGCGCGCGCCGAGACGTATTTCCGCGAAGCGGCCACGCTGTGCGCGAAGGAGGGCGGGCGGATCTGGGGCGTGTCGCTCTGCGGACCAATGGTCTTCGCCGATCCGGCCACGAGCGCGATCATCGCCAACCAGCCCACCCCCTCGGCACCGCGGCCGCGGGCCCTGGGCTACGCGAACGCGGCCCTCGACTGGGGCGGGGAGCGCTGGAGCATCTTCGTGTGGCCGTTCATCCCGGCCGATGACCAGCGCGCTCGTCAGACGCTGCTGATGCACGAGCTGATGCATCGCATCCAGCCGCAGCTCGGACTCTTCCTGCCGGATGGAAGCAACGATCATCTCGACACCGTCGAGGGGCGCTACTGGCTCCAGCTGGAGTGGCGCGCCCTCGCAGCTGCACTGGGATCGAGTGGCCGGCAGCGCGATGCAGCCATGCGCGACGCGCTGGCGTTCCGCGCGCGGCGACACGCGACCTTTCCGGGATCGGCGGAGTCCGAGCGGGTGCTCGAGATCAACGAGGGGCTGCCGCAGTACACGGCAACGGTCGTCGTGAACGACAAGCCGGCAGCGGCGGCCGCTCACGCGATCGAGCAACTCGAGGCCGCACCGCGCAACGAGACGCTCGTGCGCACCTTCCCCTATCCGTCGGGCGCCGGGTACGGCGTGCTGCTCGATGCGGTGTCGCCCGGATGGACTCGCCGGGTCACCGGGACCGATGACATCGCGCGCCTGCTCTTTGCGGCGGCGAACGTCGAACCGGCGAGCGATGTCGAGGATGCCGCGAGCCGCTACGAGGGTGCGGCACTGATGGCCGAGGAGGTGCGGCGTGACACGCGCAGACGAGCACGGATCGCGGAACTCAGAGCGATCTTCATCGATGGACCGGTGCTGATCCTTCCCAACGGGCGGAGCAATGCCTTCACGACCAACGGCATGATGCCGATCCCCGGTGAGGGCACCGTGTATCCGACGTTCAGGACGACCGGCGAGTGGGGGAGCCTCGTCGCCGAACCGGTGCTGATGTCGGCGGATCGGAGCCGGCTGATCGTCCCAGCGCCGGCCGAGGCGACGGGGACCACGATCACCGGCAGCGGCTGGACGCTGGAGATCGCCCCCGGCTGGGCGATCCGGCCCGGCGAACGGGCGGGCGATCTTCGGCTGGTGCGGGAGCCGACCGGCGGCGCAGGTTGACGCGCGCGGTCAGTCCACCGGCAGCACCGAATCCACTCTGGCGAAGTCGATGAACCCGCGCCTCGAGTCGGCGGCGAGGAGCACGACGCGTGTCTCGTCGCCGGTGCTCAGACCGCGACGGCCGCGCACGAGGCGTCCTTCGATCTCGTCGGGCACGATGCGGATCCACGTCGCCTTCGGCGAGACCCCGGTGACGACGGCGTGGAATTCGTCGCCGATCCGGTCCTGGAGCGCGCGCGCCGCCCGGCGCTTCCGCTCCGAGCGCGCCAGCTTCGCCGAATCGATCCCCGGCGCGTACTCGAAGTCGATGAACCCGTGGACACTGTCGGTGTCGATCAGCGTGACCGGCACGGTCATGCCGACCGAGAGCGGCTGAAATCCGCGCACGACCTTTCCCTCCGCTGATCCATCCAGCAGCCGTACCCATGTGCCGCTCTCGGAGGCGCCCGTCACGCGCGCGTCGAATGTCTCGCCGATCCGCGAACGCATCCGGTCGGCCGCCGCTTTCTTGCGCCGGCTCCGCTCGATCTTCCGCGCCGCGCCGCTGCTCTCGTGGGCGAAGTCGATGAAGCCACGCTCGATGTCCGTGCCGACGAGCGTCAGGCGCACCGTGTCGCCGACGTCGAGGCCCCGCTCGCCGCGCACGA
>CAYLPM010000393.1:0-2983 GCA_964385525.1 uncultured Gemmatimonadaceae bacterium | reverse complement strand
CACGGGCCGACAGGCATGAGGAGGCGCGCGCGATGAGACGAGACGATCCCCGCACGCGCGAGGAGCTCCAGGCAATCGCCCGCCGGGCACTCGGCTTCGCCACCGCCGACGAGACGCGCATCAACATCGACTCGGGATGGGATGGCAACACGCGATTCGCCGTCAGCGAAATCACGACGTCCGGCGGCGTCAACGATCTCTCGGTGACGATCACCAGCACCGTGGGCCGGCGCCGCGCGTCGGCGACGACCAACATCGTGGATGACGAGGGGCTGCGGCGTGCGGTGGATCTCTCGGAGCGACTCGCGCGGCTCTCGCCCGAGGATCCGGAGATCGTCGCCGAGCTGGGCCCGCAGAACTACCCTCAGGTGAATGCGTTCGCCCGCTCGACCGCCGATCTCACCCCCGAGTCGCGCGCCGGCGCGGCACAACGCGTGATCGAAGCGGCGCGCGCCTACGGCGGCTCGTCGGACACGACGCTCGAGGTGTCGGGCTTCCTCGAGGCCGGCGCCGGCGCGAGCGCGGTGGCGACCAGCAAGGGCCTGTTCGCCTATCATGCCTCGACGGCCGCCGATCTCTCGGCCACGGCGCGTACCGCCGACGGCACCGGCTCCGGGTGGGCCTCGACCGGCTCACGTGACTGGAGCGACATCGATGCCGCCGCCATCGGCCGTCGCGCGGCGGAGAAGGCCGTCGCGTCGCGCAACCCGCAGGCGATCGAGCCGGGGCTGTACACGGTGATCCTCGAGCCGCAGGCGGTGTCGAACCTGATTCCGCTGCTGATGGGTTCCTTCAGCGCGCGCGCGGCGGATGAGGGGCGCAGTCCGTTCTCGAAGGAGGGCGGCGCGAACATGATCGGCGAGAAGATCGCCGACGAGCGCGTGACGATCTACTCGGATCCCGTGGAGATGCAGGCGCAGCCTTTCGGCGGCGACGGCTCGCCGGCGGGGCGCGTGGTGTGGGTCGAGAACGGCGTGCTGCGGACGCTGAACTACGACCGCTACTGGGCGGGCCGGCAGAGCGTGCAGCCGACGCCCTCGGGTGGCGGACTGAAGATGGCGGGCGGGGATGCGTCGCTGGACGATCTGATCGCCGGCACCGACCGCGGGATTCTGCTCACGCGGCTGTGGTACATCCGGTTCCTCGACCAGCGGACGGTCATGGTCACCGGGCTGACGCGCGACGGGACGTTCCTCGTCGAGAACGGGAGGATCACCCGGAGTCTCAAGAACTTCCGCTGGAACGACAGCCCGCTGTTCCTGCTGAACCGGATCGATGCGCTCGGCCGGCCGCAGCGCGTGTCCCCCTCCACCGAGATGCCGGCGATCAAGGCGAGGGATTTCCGGTTCACGTCGATCTCGGACGCGGTCTAGCTGGTGAGGCGATGCCCTCCATGAGGTCGTGACGACAAGGACGCTGAACAGCAGGTGAACCGCGGAGGGCGCAGCCCGTTTCTCTGCGCCCTCGACGGTTCAAGTAACCTGTTGAGTCCAAGGGCCAGTGACGGGACGCTGCGGCTTCAGCGCCGGATGTCCAGCCGGAACTCGAACGGCTGCCTGACCACCTGCCGCACCTTCCGCCCTCCCGCTTCCGCCGGCAGGAATCGCAGACGTGGCAGGACGTCCCGAACCGCGCGTTCGAAGAGCGGGTGATCCGAGGCGATGATCTGGACGGTCTGCACCTCGATCGCACCGCTGGTATCGATCACGAACTCGGCGAGCACGGTACCCTCGAGCGCGGCTGCGCGCAGCACCTCCGGATAACGTGGACGCGGATTGTCCGGCAGCGCGACAGCTCCGCGCTCGGCGCTTGCGATCGCCCTACGACCCGGCCGCGACCCCGCTCCGCGTCCCGCCGTGTCTCCTCCGCTCGTGAGTGAACGGCGCGCGGATTCGGTTACCCAGTCGGTATTCCCGTCGATTACCGGTGCGGTCGGATCGACTGGTGGTATCTCGATCGGCACCGTCACCGGTGCGGTCGGGAGTTCGACCGGAGTGGTCGGTTCGCGGCTCCGGTCGCTGCCTCTCTGCTCGCCTGTCGTCGGACCAGTGCTCGTGCGTTGCGGTGTGGGTTCCAGATAGAACACGGTGGTGTCCGGCGGCGGGGGCAGCGGTGTGCCAATGACGTCGCCGGTCGCGAGCTGCGCCGCCGAGGCGATGACACCGAGGTGCACGGCCAGGCTCCAGAAGGTTGCCGAGGGCGTGCGGCGGGTGCGGGCTGCGGAAGCTGGGAGCGTCGCGAACACGAGGCCTCCTCGAGAGGTTCTCGTCCACGGTACGCCCGGTGGATTGCGGTGAGGTTGCGGGGCGATTAGTGGCGGCTGAGTCGTGGATTAGGCTTTGGTGAACGCCCCGGCCTCCGCGCAACGCACACGGTCGCGTTTCGCGTAGCCGAGGCTCCGCTCCCTGCGCTCGTGGAGATGCACCCGGGCGGCGTGGATCCGCAGTCGAGACTGGCCGCGTTGCGTGGCCCACGAATAGGCATTATAGTCACTAGTGCTTACAGAGCATGCGAGGAGCCATGCACGTCGATGACCCGGATTTTCGGCACGTTCTGGAAGCGGCAGCTCGTCTCCAGGAAATCCTGCCAGATGCCATACTCGTCGGCGGGGCGGCTGCCGCGCACCACGCCGCCCCCCGGGGGTCGCTCGACGACGATCACGTCCTGATGGATCTTCGCGAGCGCTTCGATGGGGTTCTTCAGGCACTCGAGGAAACTGACGGATGGGTCACGGCGCGAGTCCGCCCGCAGGTCCTGATCCTCGGCAGCCTCGACGGGATCGAGACGGGGATCCGCCAGCTCATCCGCCAGCGGCCGCTCGAGGTGGAGCGCATCACCGTCGGAGAGCGGCAGCTCACCGTCCCCACGCTCGCCGAGATCCTGCGGATCAAGGCCTGGCGGGTGCTGCGCCGCAATGCGACGCGCGACGACCTCGACCTCGTGGCACTCGCCGACCGCCTCGGATCCCGCGACGCCGCCCGCG
>CAYLPM010000392.1:0-3304 GCA_964385525.1 uncultured Gemmatimonadaceae bacterium | reverse complement strand
TCGCCCCCGGCTGGTCGCCCTGGACCGGGATCAGGCGCGTCTTCTTCCTCGATGATCTCCTCATCTACGCCGGAGTCCTCGCCGCGGCGTTCGCGCGCCACTTCTTCCTGGGCTACCGCGCGCGACAGCAGGAAGCCGTGCTGCTCCGGGCCGAGGCCTCCGAGCTGCATGCGCACGCGGCCCACCTCCAGGCGCAGCTCGCCGAGGCCCGGCTCTCCACGCTGCGGACGCAGCTCGATCCACACTTCCTGTTCAACACGCTCAATGCAGTCTCGACACTCGTCGAGCGCGATCCGCGCGGCGTGCGTCGCATGATCGCGCGACTGAGCGAGCTGCTGCGCTACTCGCTCGAGCGCTCCGCCGAGCAGGAGGTCCGGCTCGCCGACGAGATGCGGTTTCTCGAGCGCTACCTCGAGATAATGCAGATCCGCTTTCAGGGACGCCTCGAGGTCGAGACGGACGTGCAGCCGGAGGTGCTCGACGCGCTCGTCCCAAGTCTCGTCCTCCAGCCGCTCGTCGAGAACGCGTTCAAGCACGGCATTGGCCGTCTCCCCCCGAGCAGGGCGGGACGCATCGAGATCGCCGCGCGCCTCGATGGCGACCGTGTGGTGCTGACGGTGGCCGACAACGGCGTCGGGCTGCCACGCGGCACCGCGCCGCCGACCGAGGGCGTGGGCCTGCGCAATACACGCTCACGACTCGAGCAGCTCTACGGCTCCGAGCAGTCGCTCGCGCTGCGCGACCGCGACGAAGCCGGCGTTGTCGCCGAAGTCGTGCTCCCGTTCCACACGCGCGCGGACCTGCACACCACTGGCGAGATCGCCGCGGCGAGAGTGGCACGATGAAGGCATTGCGCGTGCTGGTCGTGGATGACGAGCCGCTCGGACGGCAGCGCCTCGAGGACCTGCTGGCGAGCGAGCCGGATGTGGAGATCGTGGCATCGGTCCAGGATGGCGACGCCGCCATCGCGGCGATTCGCCAGTCGAAGCCGGACCTCGTCTTCCTCGACGTACAGATGCCCGGGAAGTCCGGGCTCGATGTCGTGCGGGAGATCGGCGCCGGGACGATGCCCGCGACCGTGTTCGTGACGGCATACGACCAGCATGCGGTGGCCGCGTTCGATGTCGCCGCGGTGGACTACATCGTCAAGCCGTTCGACGATGAGCGATTCGAGCAGGCGTTGCGCCGGGCGCGGCGGATGATCGAGCGGGACGAGGTGGGCCGGCTGGCGACGCAGCTCGCCGCAGTCCTGCGCGACGCCGACGCCGGCGCGCCAGAGTCCGCGACGAGCAGCGGCGCCAGCGGCGCCAGCGGCGCGAGCAGCGCGGCACCGGCGTCGCCCTACCTCGAGCGGATCGCCGTCGAGACCAAGGGACAGGTCCGCGTCGTTCCCGTGAAGCAGATCGAGTACATCGTCGCGAGCGGACCGTACGCCGAGATTCACGCCGGCGAGCGGCGCTACATCATTCGCGAGCGCATGCAGACGCTCGAGGAGCGCCTCGATCCGGCCAGGTTCTTCCGCATCCATCGCTCGGCCATCGTGCGCATCGATCTGATCGAGACGCTGCTGCGGAGCCAGGGCGGCGACTACTCGGTGAAGCTGCGGGGCGGCGCGCAGCTCAAGGTGAGCCGCAACCGGATCGAGGAGCTCGAGGCGCTGATCGGACTGGCGCGCTGATCGGCGCAGGCGCCGATCAGCGTCCCGTGGTCACGCGCATCGGCCTCAGCGGATCGTGACGTACCGCTCGAGCCGAGCGACCTCCGCCTCGTCAACGTATTTCCCCATCTCGCGGCGGAACTGCTCGATGTTCGTGTACGGACGATACTCCTCGAATTCGTGGACCATCCGCTCGCCGAGATTCGGGATCAGGAGAATCTCGGGCCCGGTGGCGGTGTTGAGATCGAGCGGCTTGAACAGGCGCCCGTACAGCGTTTCGCGCTCGGCCTCGCTGAGGTGCGGGGCGAGCACGCTGTCCACGGCCAGCATATTCGCGTAGGGTCGGTGGGCGAGGAGCGAATCCGCCGCCTCCGCATCCATGCCCGGCAGCGCCATGAGCTGCTCTCGCGTCGCCGCATCCGGATCGAGCAGCGCACCGTCCGCTGCCGGCGCCTGGGCCGTGCCGGCCGTCGTGGTGTCCGCTGCATCATCCATCCCATCGCCCTGGCAGGCGCCGATCGCGACGACGCACGTCGCGGCCAACAGCACCGTCCGGATCAGTGTTCGGGTCATGTGTCTCTCGGGTTCGAGTGTATCGGTGACGCGCGCAGCTGCGGTCGCTCCGCGCTGGCGTCGCCCGAGGATGATACACGTGACGTGGGCGATCGTCGAGGCGGAACGGAGCTCCAGGCGTGGATCCGAGTGTCGAGGCGAAGCGGAGCTCCAGGCGTGGATGCGAGCGTCCGGAGCCCGAGGCGTGCCGGGTAGCGGGCCACGCTCGTTCGCCCCCCCGCGCCGGCCTTCCCGAAGGAACCGCGATTCCGAGCTCGACGCCCGAGCCCCGCGGAGACCGGCGAGGTTTCGCGACAAGCGTTGTCGTCGAATTGCGCGGCACAACTCGCCGATCCGGCGCGCGGCATTGACGCGACATTCGGGTCGGGCTAACCTTCAAAGGCGCCGTACGCCCAGCGCACCAGCACCACAACGGGTTCGGGCCCCCGCTCTCGCGAGGGCCCTTTTTTCGGCGACGCTGTCGCCCCCGATCGCCCCGATGACTCGCACCCGAGGTTTCATGCTGCACGACGATCAGGCTCCGGCTCCCACGCACGCTGCGGAGTGGAGCGCGACGATCCAGCGCACCGTGAAGCAGCGCGCCGCCGTTCAGCGCGAGGTCGGACGTCTTCTGGATGCCCTGGCGCCAGAACGTCCACCGGCACGTCACGATGTGCCCACCCCCGCCATCCGTCAGCACCGCGCCCCCGGGCGCTGCATCCTGCAGGCCGACGCACGCGCCGTGACCGTGTCGTGGTTTCCAGCTCGCGCCGACGCCGACTCACTCGGCGAAGTCGTCGTGATCTCGTGGCGCGGAACGGTCTCGCACCCCGGCGGCGCCTCGCGCGCCACCGGCCACGCCGAGCCGCTCGACACGATCAACCTCCAGCCCGTGGAAGTGGAAAGCGGCACCTGGGAGTGGCACTCCGATCGTGGCACCCCCGCGCTGGCGACGGAAGCGCTGGCGACGTACTGCCGGACGCTGCTCAGCGAGTAACTGCAGGGAAGGCACGGAGACAGGCAGCTCGGCACAAACGAAAATCGAAGTGGTCGGTGATCAGCCGTCAGTGCTCAGCGAATCGTCTTCGCCGAACA
>CAYLPM010000391.1:0-5465 GCA_964385525.1 uncultured Gemmatimonadaceae bacterium | reverse complement strand
GATCCGGTCGGGATGATCGGAATGCGGCTCGAGGTGGAGATGTATCTGGTGACGATCGGCAGCCCGCCGGCGATGAACCTGCGGAAGGCGGTGGAGCGCGCGGGCTATCGCGTGCGCGAGCTCGTGCTCGAGCCCCTGGCGAGCGCGCTCGCGGTGCTGACCGAGGACGAGAAGGAGCTCGGCGTGGCGCTCGTCGAGCTCGGGGCATCGACCACGGATCTCGCGATCTTTCACGAGGGGAAGATCCGGATGCTCGCGACCATTCGGTACGGGGGCAGTCACGTCACCAGCGACATCGTGCACGGACTCGGCGTGACGCAGGGGGACGCCGAGCGGCTCAAGGAACGCTACGGCTGCGCGTACGAGCCGCTCGTGGACAACAGCGAGATCATCACGCTGCCGAGCACCGTGGCGCAGGGCGATCGACAGATTCCCCGCGAGCTGCTCGCCCACATCATTCACCAGCGGATGGATGAGATCTTCGATCTCGTGCATCGCGAGATGGAGCGCTCGGGGTACGCGGGCCGGTTGAGCGCGGGCGTGGTGCTCACGGGTGGCGCGGCGTCGATGCAGGGGACGCACGAGCTCGCGGCCGATGTGTTCGGGACCGGGGTGCGCACGGGGAGCCCGACGGAGCACGTCGGCGGGCTGGCCGATGCGGTGGAGTCGCCGCGCTTTGCGACGGTGGTCGGTCTGGCGCAGTACGGCGCCCACCGGATGGCGCTGGGTGCCCCGGCGGCGGGGAGCCGCCGCGCGGCCGTGGGGAGCGGTGGAGGGGGGGGGGTCGACAAGCTGGCGCAGCGCGTGAAGACCTGGCTTCAGGATTTCTTCTGAGGGTCCCCGCTCGTTTGTGACGCAGGCTCTTGTGTCCGACGCCCGAACGCCCCATAGTTGGGTGCGCGTGGCGCCGGCATCCGCGGCCCGTCCGGTCGTTCCCACCTCGATGTCCACGTCCGCTTGCTTCGTGACTCGTTCCGCGCCGGTCTCATCGCGGCGTGGGCTCGCATCAAAAAACTGATTGCGCCTCGCGCGGTGTGGAAAAGATCGCGCGTAATGGTTTCCGACGTTGAGTCGTCATCAGGAGTGGTCGCGGTGGCAAAACTGGTTATATTGCGCAGCGTTTTCCTCCGAGCCCACCTGAGCGGCCGTTCTCTGCAGCGCCTGCTCGCCCGGCCGTCCGACGCCGTGGTTTCCCTGCCGGTTCGTCCCTGATTTACCGCCCAGCAGCATTGGAGTGCCGCGCCCCATGATCTTCGAGTTCGAAGAGAGCGCAACGCAGAACGCCCGCATGAAGGTGGTGGGTGTCGGCGGTGGCGGCGGGAACGCCGTCAATCGAATGATCGAGGAGCAGCTCGAGGGCGTCGAGTTCATCTCGGTCAACACGGACGCGCAGGCCCTGCTGAACTCGAAGTCCGACATCAAGATTCAGATCGGCAAGAAGCTCACGCGCGGGCTCGGCGCGGGCGCGCGCCCGGAGATCGGTCGGCAGGCCGTCGAGGAGAGCCGCGACGAGGTGGCGCGCACGCTCGTGGGCGCGGATCTCGTGTTCGTCACCTGCGGCATGGGGGGCGGCACCGGAACGGGCGCCGCCCCGATCGTCTGCGAGCTGGCGCGCGAGGCCGGCGCTCTCACCGTCGGCATCGTGACCAAGCCGTTCCTGTTCGAGGGACGCAAGCGGATGCGTCAGGCCGAGATGGGCATCGCCGAGATGCGCAAGAACGTGGACACGATGATCGTCGTGCCCAACGAGCGCCTGCTCGCGGTGGTCGGCAAGGGCATTCCGTTCCAGGACGCGCTGAAGAAGGCGGACGAAGTGCTCCTGCACGCGACGCAGGGGATCTCGTCGCTGATCAGTGTCACGGGACTGGTCAACGTGGACTTCGCCGACGTGCGCACGGTCATGGAGGCGGGTGGCTCCGCGCTGATGGGCACGGGGATCGGCCGCGGGGAGAACCGCGCGATGGAGTCGGCGCAGCAGGCGATCGCCAGCCCGCTGCTCGACAACGTGTCGATTGCCGGCGCCACCGGCGTGCTCGTGAACATCACCGGCGGCGCCGATCTCTCGCTCGGTGAAGTGCACCAGATCAACGAGATCATTCACGACGCCGTCGGCGACGAGGCGGAGATCATCTTCGGCGCCGTGCACGAACCCGCGATGCAGGGCGAGGTGCGCGTCACGGTCATCGCGACCGGCTTCGACCGCGCGCCCGTCACCGCGCAGCCGGCGTCGCACGCCGACTCGCCCTCGTCGGCGCGTACGCCGGTGATTCCGTTTCCCGCTCAGCGGCCCGCTCGCCAGACCGTCCAGTCGACCCGCCCCGGCACCGCCGGCGGCGATGCCGGCGGCGCATCGCGCCGTGGTGGCCCGCAACCTGCCCCGTCTCCGGAACGCCAGTCCCAGCAGGATCTGAGCGACATGGAGATCCCGACGTTCATTCGGAGACAGATGGATTGACAGTCCGTGCCGCTCGCCTGGTGACCTACGCGGTCGTCGGGGTCCTCGCCTTCTTCGCGCTCCGCCTCAATCCGCCCCTCGCCGCCCCGTCGCTCGCTGCGCTCGGTGATGCCGGGGCGGTCGAGCCGACGCCCGTGGTGCCGGTCGATACGCTCCGCGAGCACATCGACACGCTCGGTCGCGGCGAGACACTGTTCGGCGTCCTCGCGCGCGGCGGCGTGAGCGAGGTCGTGGCGCGAGAGGCGCTGCGCACCATTCAGATGCTCGACCAGCGCCGGCTGCCGGCCGGCATGCCGATCACCGTTCGCGGGCCGCGAAGCGATTCGCTCCCGAGCGAGATCGTCTTCGATCTCGCGGTCGACCGCCGCGTGACGGTGCGCCGCACCGATGCCGGCTGGGTCGGCGAGGAGATCACGCTCCCGTGGACGATCGACACCGTCGTCGTCGGCGGCGTGATCCGCTCGCACCTCTTCGCCGCCGTCGACGAAGGGAGCGCCGAGCTGCTGCCGCGCGCCGCGCGCGCGGAGCTGGTCTACGAGTTCGCGGACGTGCTCGAGTATCGCGTCGACATGAGCCGCGATCTGCGCGAGGGCGATGCCTTCCGCGTGCTCTTCGAGCGATCGGTCGCGCCGAACGGCGCCGTGCGCATCGGCAAGGTTCTGGCGTCGACCTTCACGCTCTCCGGCGATACGATCGAGGCGATCCGCTTCGAGGGTGAGGGGACGCGCGGTCTCTTCTTCGACCAGGAGGGGCGCTCACTGCGCGCGTCGTTCCTGCGCGCGCCCCTCCAGTTCCGCCGCATCTCAGGTGTCTTCGGTCGGCGCAAGCATCCGGTGTTGGGCTCGTGGCGCGACCACAAGGGAGTGGACTACGCCGCCAACGCGGGCACCCCAGTGCGCACGGTGGGGGACGGCACGGTGACCTACGCCGGATGGCGCGGCGGCTACGGCAACACGATCGAGGTGCGGCACCCGAACGGATTCGTGACGCGGTACGCCCACCTGCGCGGGTTCGCGAAGGGCGTGTCGCGTGGCGCGCGCATCTCGATCGGATCCACCGTCGGCTACGTCGGCTCGACGGGGCTCGCGACCGGCCCGCACCTGCACTTCGAGGTGATGGTCGGCGGCGTGCAGCGCGATCCGCGCGTCGCGCTCGTGCAGAAGGCCGGCGAGCCGATCCCTGCTGCACAGCGCGAGCCGTTCGAGCGCGAGCGCGCGCGACTGCTCGCCGTGCTCGGCGCGCCCGACGGGCGCGTGCGTCTCGCCGCGGCGCAGTAGCGCCCACCCACCTCGACGCTCCGGCGCGGAGCCGCGACCGTGCTCGCCTGGATCGCTGCGGCGGCCGGAGGCGTGGCCGTCGCGCTCCTGCTCTATGCCTGGCGTGAGCCGCCACCGCGGGGGCGGTTTCTCCTCACCGCCATCCTGCGCGCGGCGGCCCTGATGCTGCTGCTCGCGCTCCTCCTCGAGGCGCCGATCGGTCGCGCGCTCGCCCCCGCCCCCCTGGTGGCGCTCGATGTGTCGGCGAGTTGGCGTCGCGGCTCCGGCGACGCATGGGACTCCGCCACCGCGCGCCTGGGCGCGCTCCGCCCGGACTCGGTCCTGCTGACCGGTGACTCGGCGCGCTTCGGCGCCGTTCCCGCGCAACCCGCGGATCTGGGATCTTCGGTGCGCGGCGCCGTCGATCGCGCGCTCGCCGCGGGTCGCTCCCTCGTCATTCTCACCGACGGCGAGATCGACGATCCGCAGGCGCTCGAGGCGCTACCCGCCGGATCGCGCGTCGAAGTCATCGATCGGACCGCGACGCTGGACGTCGCCGTGCGCACGATCGACCTCCCGCGCGCGGCGGTCGGCGGCGACACGGTGGAGGCGCGCCTCTCGCTCATCGCGGGTCCCGCTGGTGCCGCCGGAGGCGACATCGTCCTGCTCGTCGGCGACCGCGAAGTCGCGACCGTGACCCTCGACTCGCTCACCGCGCTGGGCGAGCACGAGGTCGTCGCGCGCTTTCCGCTCCCGGCGACCGATGGCGCGACGGTCGTGCGCGCGGTCGCCCGGACGCGCGGTGATGCGGAGGCGCGCAACGACACCCTCACGACGATCGTCGACGTGAGCCGCGCCGCCGGCGCCGTCTTCGTCTCGACGTCGCCGGACCAGGACGCACGCTTCGCGATCGCGGTGCTGCGCGGCGCCGTGGCGCTGCCGACGCGCGCGTTCTTCCGCGTCGCGCCCGGCCAGTGGCGGCGCGAGGGAACGCTCGCGCCGATCGCGGAGGCGGAGGTGCGCGAGGCGTTGCGCGGAGCACCGATCGCGATCCTGCACGGCGACACCGCGATCTTCGGGGCGCCGCGGGCGGCGACGCGCGGCTCGCTCGCGTTGCACGCGCCGCCCGCGCAGCGTGGCGAGGACTGGTACGCGACCACCGCACCGCCCTCTCCGTTGGCGGGCGTCCTCTCGGCGGTTCCCTGGGACAGCCTGCCGCCGATCGACGTCGCGGCGTCACTGCCGGGCGGAGACTGGGTCGCGCTCGAGGCAGCGCGCGCCCGCCGGCTGGAGACGCGGCCGGTGATCTCGGGGACGGAGCGGCCGCGACGCGTGGTCGTCGTGGGTGGTTCGGGATTCTGGCGCTGGCGCTTTCGCGGCGGCGAGAGCGGTGATGCGTTCACCGCGCTCTGGGGTAGCATCTTCGACTGGCTCGCCGCGGACCAGCGCGATCCTCGCGCCGTGGTCCCCGACCGGGCCATGCTGCGCGCGGGCGATCCCGTCCGGTGGCGGCGCGGCGCGGAGGCGGACACGTTGGTCACCGTGGTGCTGCGTCGACTCGATGCCGGCGGCGTCGATACGCTGGCGCTCCGCTTCGATCCGAGCACCAACGTGACGGAGACGGCGGCGCTCGAGCCCGGGCTGTACGAGGCGAGCGCGGGTGGTGGGCGGGCGCTCCTGGCCGTCAATCAGTCGCGCGAGTGGCTGCCCCGTGCTCCGAGCGTGCGCGCGGGCAGCGTCGGCGGCGGCGCTTC
>CAYLPM010000390.1:0-1991 GCA_964385525.1 uncultured Gemmatimonadaceae bacterium | reverse complement strand
GGCACTCGACCTCGGGACGCCAGGCAAGGACGAGTTCTACGGCCACGGCTGGGTGAACGCCCTGAACGCGGTGCAGCCGGCGGGTGCGGGACGTGGGTCGGCCGTTCGTGGTCCGTGCGATCCGCCGGGGGCAGGCAGAATCCCGATGTGCAACTAGGGCTTTCGCACGTCGCGAACCCCGATGGTGCTCGAGGTCGTCGCGTCCTGATCGCGGGTTCGTCCCGCTCGACCACGCGGTGATGGGCGGGTGCGCGGCACGCTGGGCGGATGAGGTCGTCCGCCCAGCAGCCGCAATCCATTCGCCGCGACGATCAGCGTGCTCCCCTCGTGTCCCACCACGGCGAGCGGCAGCGGGATGCCGATCGTCACCGTGAGCACGACGAGAAACAACATCCAGCCGATGCTGAAGATGACGTTCTGCCGCACCACGCGGCGCGCGCGCTTCCCGAGGTGGATCACGTAGTCCACCTTCTCCACGTCATCGCTCATCAGCACGACGTCGGCCGTCTCGATCGCGACGTCGGTGCCGACGGCGCCCATCGCGATACCGATGGTGGCCGCGGCCATGGCCGGGGCGTCGTTCACGCCATCTCCGACCATCGCCACACCCGACGAGCTCTGCACGAGATGGCGGACGACCTCCACCTTCTCGTCCGGCAGCAGCCCCGCCTTCACCTCATCGGCGCCGATCTCGGCGGCGATCGCGCGCACGGCATCCGGGTGATCGCCGGAGAGGACGGCGATCCAGCGGATCCCCTCGTACTTGAGATGGCGCACCGACGCGGCGGCGTTCGGCTTGAGCGCGTCGCCGAACGACATCGCGCCCTGGAGCTCGTCGTCGACGCCCAGGTACACGACTGACCGGCCGTGCGATGTCTGCTCGGCCGTCCATCCCTGGATCAGCGGGACGAGCCTCGCGTCCTGGCGTGCCGCCATGCTGGGATTGCCCACCCACACGCGTCGTCCTTCGACCAGCCCCTGCACGCCTTCGCCGGGAAAGGAGGCGAAATCGTCCACCAGCGGTACGGCGATTCCGCGCTCGCGGGCCTCGGCGGCGATGGCGTGCGCAAGGTGATGCTCCGACGTCTGCTCGACGGCCGCGGCGAGGCGCAGCAGCTCATCGCCGTCGACCGGCGGTTCGAGCGAGAACGCGCCGGAGGGCTCGAGCTCGGCGCGGCTCACCAGATCGACGAGTCGCGGCTTGCCGACGGTCAGGGTCCCCGTCTTGTCGAAGGCCACGGTGTCGATCGTTCCGGCGAGGTCGAGGTAGGCGCCACCCTTGAAGAGGATTCCGTGCCGCGCGCCGTTGGCGATTCCAGAGAGGATCGCCGATGGTGTGGAGATCACCAGCGCGCACGGGCTCGCGACGACGAGCAGAGTCATCGCGCGGTAGAACGCGTCGCCCCAGGTCACGCCCCACCCGAGCGGCGGGACCACGGCGGCGAGCACCGTGACCAGCACCACCGCGAGCGTGTACGGGTGCGCGAAGCGATCGATGAAGTGCTGGGCGGGCGCGCGCTCCTCGCGCGCCTCCTCGACGAGCCGGACGATCTTGGCCAGCATCGTTTCGCCCGCCTCCCGGGTAACCGCGACGACGAGCGAGCCCCCCTGATTGATCGTGGCGGCGTAGACCTCGTCGCCCGCTTCCTTCCGCACCGGCATGGATTCGCCGGTGATCGCCGACTGGTCGACTTCGGTGCGCCCCGATTGCACGCGGCCGTCGGCGGCGATGCGCTCGCCGGGGTGCACGAGGATGAGCTGACCAGGCACGAGGTCGTCGACCTTCACCCGGCCGATGTCGCGGCCGTCCGCATCGGCAAGCGTTGCTTCGGCCGGCGCGAGGTCCATCAGCGCCGCGAGCGCGTGGCGTGTGCGCCCCATCGCGTACGCCTCGAGCGCCTTGGAGAGGCTGAACAGGAAGATGAGGATCACACCCTCGAGCGCCGCGCCCACGGCGGCCGCGCCCGCGGCGGCGGCCCCCATGAGGAAGT
>CAYLPM010000389.1:0-13855 GCA_964385525.1 uncultured Gemmatimonadaceae bacterium | reverse complement strand
CTGCGATCCTCCGCGGTTCAATGCAGTTTCACCTGCCGTCGACAACTCGGATTCAGTCCACTACGGCATCGTGTATCGGATGTCACCCTTCGTCGCGTCCGGCTCGATGAATCGCAGCATGGCGTGGCCCTCCGCCTCGAGCTCGCTCTTCGTCTTCCTGGTGAGCTTGCCGAACGGCTCGATCACGAGCGCGGCGCCGGCGCGCGTGCGCTCCACCTTACACGCCCCAGCGACGAAGCCGTCCATGAGAAACGTCGCCCGCACCTGGAGATTCTTCGATACGATCCGGGAACGGTGCTCCTCCGCAATGACCCGTGCGCGGTCATAGTGGGAGAGCAAGAGGTTGTCGTACTCGGGAACGAAGCGGACCGGCACGGGCGATTCGGCATCCGGCCGCGGCGCGTCGGGAAGATCGAACAGCTCCCGCTTGCGCTCGTCGCGAAAGGTGAGGAGCTCCGGGCGCAGCTCGTCGAACACCTCGCGCAAGCCCGGCAGCCCCGACCACACCTGGGCATCGCGCGGCGAGGCCGGACCGAACGCCCCCAGGTAGCGCCGCACCAGGTCGTGTGCCGGCGAGCTCGCCGCCGATACGTCCACCTCCAGCCACTGGTCCGCCAGCGCGAAGTCGGCGGATGCCGGGAATCCCCAGACGTCATCGGTCGGCACCTGGACGAGCGGGACGTGCGTGCGAATCGCGTACGCCATCGCGCGTTCGAGCCCATCCGCGTTCGCCGCGAGATGCTTGCGAAGCGCGTCGAACGTCGCCGGCGCGGCACCGAAGAACGCGCGCGCCTGCCGCTCCAGCTCGGGCAGGTCGAGGCGCGTGAACACGGAGTGCAGCACCGATTGCATGCCGCGCGCGAGCGCCGGCTGGAGCGCGCCGCGAAAGCGCACGAAATCCGCGGCGGACATGAGGTGGAGCGTGGCACGCATCGCGGTCGAGCGAACGACGAGCCGATCGCGGAGCAGCGCGAGCAGTTCCTCGCGTCGGAAGTCCGCGAGGCGGGTCCAGAGTCCCACGAACGGCGGTCGCGCGACCTGCGCCTGAAGCGCGACGAGGCGCTCGATCGCCTCGCGGGCACTCGTGTGCGCGCGCGCATCGAGCATTTGCCTCGCGAGCAGGGCGCGGTTGAGCTGACGGCGCGAGAGGAACGCCGAAGCGGCGGAGCGCGTCGTCACCGTGCGCGGCGGGAGCCGTTCGTCATCACGGCGCGCACGATCTGGCCGGCGATCCCGGCCTCACGGTCGCGCCACCCGTGCCGACCCGGCCAGCCGTTCGCTCGCGGCAAGATCCACCCCGGGCATGACCATCAGGTGGAACATCTCGTCCATGCGCGCGGGCGCGTACGGCTCATTGTCGTCGACCCACCAGCGGAGCAGGGCGAACAGCGCGCCCGCCGATGAGCGCGCGATCACGGGCGCCGGAAGCCGGGCACCGGGCCGGATGTCGCTCGAACCCGCCGTCGTCAGTTGGCGCTCCGGAATCTCGCCCTCGAGGACCGCGATCCGGCGAGCGATCGTCAGGGCCATCTGGTTCACGCCGCACTCGTACAGACGCTCCAGCATGTGCGCGGACGCGAGCGCGCGATGAAACGCGCGAACCTCGCCGACGTGATGGAACAGCTCGCGCACCGGAGCGACCCGCCGGGTCTCGGGACCATCGCGATCCATGCACCCATCGAGCATCTCGAGAAGGCGCTCGAAGCTCCGCAGCAGCAGATCGTCCTTGCCGCGGTAGTGCGCATAGAACGTCGATCGCCCGATGTCCGCGCGGTCGAGGAGATCCTGGATGGTGATCGCGCCGTAGCGCTTTTCCAGCACGAGGGCCAGGAGCGCGCCAGTGAGCGCCTCGCGGGTGCGGCGTATCCGCCGATCCTCGGGAGGCCTGGCGAGACCGCCCGCGCTGCGATTCCGTACGACACGTGCCGTTTCGTTCATTACCGGACGCTCGTACCCCGATTGGTTGTTGACGCGTGCATTCGGCACGCCCAGACTCGCTCCGCTATTCTCACTTCGAGCGGAGGCCTTCGCAACATGCGGCGCGACGTCATTAGCGGCACCCTTCTGATCCTCGGCGCGTTGACCGGGGTGTTCGCGCTGGGCCTGCACCCCACTGCCCACGACCTGCTCGAGCCCGAAGGGCTGTCCCGAATGGCGCAACTCAACGCGCTGGTTCACGGTACGGCCATCGCGGGCGTGCCGATGGTGTTCGTGGGATTCCTGGGATTGGCGCGACGCCTGGCGCCGTCGGAGCTCACCACCCCGGCGCTGGTCACCTTCGCCACCGGCGGAGTGGCGGTGGTCTGTGCGGCCGTCATGAGCGGGTTCGTCGCGACGCCCGTCATCGCGCGGATCGTGGCCGCCGATCCGGCAACCCGCGTCACCTACGAGGCGCTGCTGACCTACACCTTTCTGCTCAACCAGGGATTCGCGAAGGTGTTCGTCGTGGCGTCTTCGGTCGCGATCGTGCTCTGGTCGGTGGCGATCCTGCGCAGCGGCCGCCTGCAGCGCGCGGCCGGAATCGCCGGCGCCGTCGTCGGCGGCCTCGTGCTCATCGCGTTTCTGACACGACAGGTCCGGCTGGACATCCACGGCTTTGGTCTGATCACGTTCGCGCAGTCCGCCTGGCTGATCTGGATCGGCGTCCTCCTGCTGCGGCGGGCGCCCCCCGGCGCCGCGGCGCTGTGATCAGCGCTGGTTGGACCTCGACGCGCCGCTCTGACCCGTGAGATCCGCTGCTCCGTCGGTCAACGACGCGCTGCGGTGTCGGTACGCCCTCGACGCGAATCCGCGCACCGCACGCCAGTCGCCGTGGCGGCGGCGGTGTTCGTCGTCCCACCCCTTCTGGAGATCTTCCTCGATCGCCTCGAACGGGCGGTTGCGGTAGCCCGGGTTGTACGCGGCGATGTGGCCGAGCTGATACGCCGGACGCACGTCCTCAAAGCGCCGATCGGCCAGGCGATCCGACGTACTCTCGTACTCCTCTCGCCAGTATCGGTCCTCCTCTTCGTTCCACGATTCGGCTGCCTCGCCGAGCTCGCGCCCTGCCCACCATCCGCCGACGGCGCCCGCGATCCCGCCGATCACCGTGCCCACAGGACCGCCGAGCGAGCCGAGCGCCGCGCCGGCCGCCGCGCCGGCAATGCCGCCCGCGCCCTCTCCGACGACGCGCTCGTGGCCGGTAGTGGTGCGATCCTGGTCGCCTGCGCCCTGGTCGCGATGCTGCGTCATCGACTCCTCCTCTGAATGCGTGCTGCTATGGATTCGGGTCGCGATCGCGCGGCTTGAAGCCCCCGCGATCGATCATCGGTCCCATCCCGTCCGCGCGGTCCGACTCGGGATCGCCTCCGGATGGAGCGCTCGCACCCACGTCCCGGTCGAAGAACCCGTCTTCCGGATGCGCGTCGTGCGGACCGGGATCGGAAAATTCCGCGCGGTGGTGCGTGCGCGTGCCGCCCATGTCGAGATCGGGTGCCTTGCGGCCGGAGGACGCGCGGAGATCGGCGGTCGCTCCGGTGCCGACGCCCGGACGCGGGATCGCACCTTCGGAACCCTGTCTGCGCCGCTCACGCTCGTACGAAGCTCGCACGTATGTGCGCAGGTCGTTCCACTCCCCGTGTTTCGTGCGCAGATCATCGTTCCAGATCCGACGCAGATCGCGCTCGACCTCGTCGAACGGAAGCTCATGGTAGTCGGGATTGTGCGCGGCGAGATGACCGAGGTGATACGCGGGACTCACCGCGTCCCACGAACGGCCGACGCGATGCGTCCCGTCGAAGTGCTCGCGGTAGTAGCGCTCGTCGTCCGGTGCGTACGGAACCGACTGCTTCATCGCCGAGCCGGCCCACCATCCGCCGAGCGCCCCGCCGACGGCGCCGATGGCGGTGCCGAGCGGACCGAGGATGAGGGTCCCCGCCGCACCCGCGGCGATCGCGCCGGAGGCGGCGCCGAGCGGCCCCGCCGCGCGGTCGACGGTGTCCTTCTCCCGCTCATCCAGCGGCCGTGCCGGCTCGGCGGGCCGAGCCCTGGCGCTCCTGTCCGCATCGTCCCGATGTTCGCGCTGCATGCTCGTCTCTCTCCTCGAGTCCTCTCGTGTCGATCGGCGCAAGTTCGGGACCGGGCGTCGTCGTGCTGCGCGACAGCTTGACATCGCTCGCCCGGGCCTTCCCATTCTCCCCCATGTCGGCGCGTATCCGCATCGGGACGCAGGGGTGGAACTACGACGCGTGGATCGGCCCGTTCTATCCGTCCGGGACGCGTTTCGCCGACTTTCTCACGGTCTACGCACGCGCGTTCGATACGGTGGAGGTGGACTCCACGTTCTACGCGATCCCGCCGGCGAAGACCGTACGCGGATGGGCCGAGCGTACGCCACCGGACTTTCGCTTCGCGCTCAAGCTGCCGCAGGAGATCACGCACGAGCGACGGCTGCGCGATGCCGAGCATGCCACCGGCACCTTCATCGAGCGGGCGCGCGAGCTCGGCGACAAGCTGGGTTCGGTCCTCATCCAGCTCGGCCCCGCCTTCGGGCCGACAGAGCTCCCGGCGCTCGCCGCGTTTCTGCCGACCCTGCCGCGGGACGTCCGGTTCGCAGTGGAATTCCGGCAACGCGGCTGGATTCACGACGGCATCCTCGCCCTGCTCGCCGAGCACGGCATCGCGCTCGCGCTGAGCGACGGCCGGTGGATCCCCCGCAAGACGGTGCTCCAGCTCGTGGCGCGTCCCACCGCGGACTTCATCTACATCAGATGGATGGGACCGAACCGCGACATCGTGGACTACTCGCGCATCCAGGTGGACCGTACGCGCGAGGTCGAGATGTGGGCCGGAGTGCTGCTGCCGTTGGCCGAACAGCGGGAAATCGAGGTGTATGGCTACGTCAACAACCACTTCGCGGGACATTCGCCCGCATCGGCGCGTGAGCTTCAGCGACTGCTCGGCCAGCGTCCCGTGGAGCCCGATCAACTCGGCGAACAGATGTCGCTCTTCTGACGTTGCGGATGCGGTCAATCTCGGTCACGAGCCGCGCACCACAGACGGCGTTGGGCATCGATCTCGCCGGTCGCACGTAGACCGTTCGAGCGCACCGGCCGACTGCACGCCCCGCGTTCGCGCGCACGGCTTGACCATCGCCGCACCGGTCTCCATGGTGTAGCCGGACGATCACCGGGGGCATCGTGCGAACTCGATCGGTCTGTGCCGCCGCGCTCATGGTGCTCGCGGCTCCACCGCTGCACGCGCAGTTCGTCCGCGGCATGGCGCTGGACGCGGAAAACGGCCGGCCGGTCGCCGACGCGAGCATCACGCTGATCGTCGAGCGCACGGGTCGCGCCGAAACGACCGTGCGGTCGGATTCGCTCGGTCGGTTCGCGATGACGGCGTCCGAGCCTGGCGGCTACCGGCTTCGCGTGCAGCGCATCGGGTACAAGGAGGCGACGTCGGGTCTGCTCGTGCTCGAGAAGGCATGGCCGTGGAGCTGGAGATGCGTCTCGCGCCCGCGGCCAGCCTGCTCCAGCCGCTGCGAGTCTTCGCGCGTCGTTCGTGGCGTGAGTGGGGCAAGGATGGCTTCGAGCGGCGGCGTGCCCTCGGCAAGGGAGTGTTCCTCACGCCGGAGGACATCGCCCGAGTGGATCCGCGACTCGTCACGGACTATCTGCGCGACGTGCAGGGGCTCCAGATCCTGTACCACGGCGGCGACAGTACGGAGATCCGATCGCTGCGGGGACACCGGTGCCTGCGAATTCTCGTCAATCGTCTGCCGATGTTCGACGGCGGGCTTCCGTTCCCGCATCAGGTCGCGGCGGTGGAAGTCTACCGGGACTTCCGCGAGGTCCCCGAGGAGTTTCGCTATCTCGCGCTCCGGGAGGGCGGCTCGTGCGGGATCGTCAACTTCTGGTCACGGCGTGCCTGGGAGCCGCTGCCGGAGCGGGCGCGGACGCCGCGCTGAGCCGTCTATCTTCCATACCATGCGCCCCCGAAGCATCCTCGCGATCGTGATCGCCGTCCTCGTCGCCGCCGGATGCGTGTACCTCGGCCTCTGGCAGCTCGATCGACGCGCGCAACGCGTCGCGATGAACGAGCTCGTGTCGGCGCGGATGCAGGTGCCTCCCGCCCGCTCGGTCGATGAGCTGGCGCGGGACACCGGCGCCGCGTCGTACCGCGCCGTGGAGCTCACCGGCACCTTCGACTTCGAGCGCCAGATCGTTCTCACCGGCCGGACCCATCGGGGCTCGCCCGGCGTCAATCTCATCACCCCGTTGAGGCTGGCCGGCGACGACCGCGCGGTGCTCGTGAATCGCGGGTGGGTCTACGCATCCGATGGCGCGACCGTCGATTCCGCCGCGTGGCGCGAGTCCGCCGACGCCACGGTCCGCGGCTATGCGCTCACGTTTCCAGATGTCCGAAGCGGGGTCACGGTACGGGCCCGAAGCGTGCGTCGTCTGGCCTTCGATACGGTGTCCGCGTTCGTCCCGTATCCTCTGGCGCCCGTGTACGTCGTAGACACGACGGCCGCGGGAACCGGACCGGAAACGCCGGCGAGGCTGGGCGCCATCGCGCTGGATGAGGGCCCGCACCTCGGCTACGCGATGCAGTGGTTCTCCTTCGGTGCGATCGCACTGATCGGAGTGGGCGTGATGGTCTGGCGCGATCGTCGCACGCTCCCCGCCGGGGGAGCGGAAGATGTCGTGGCAACCAGCGGCGCCCGCTAGGCTCGTCCCGGCGGCCGCGACCGCCTCCATCAATCCGCGAGACCCATATGGCTCACCACGAGAAGGATATGCTGGCCAGCGAAAAGGAAGCACGCGACGTGGCCGAGGCCGCGCGCGAGAGCGAGTGGTCCGGTCCGAGCTTCGTGCGCGAACTGTTCCTGGGCCGGTTCCAGCTCGACCTCATCCACCCGCATCCGCCGGCTGATCCCGAGGAGGAACGGCGCGCGAAGCCGTTCCTCGACACGCTCCGCGTCTTCATGGAGAAGGTGGACTCGGAGGAGATCGATCGCACCGGCCACATCCCCGAGCAGCTCGTGCAGGAGCTTCGCGACATGGGTGCGTTCGGGATCAAGATCCCGCGCGAGTACGGCGGGCTGGGGCTCTCGCAGACCTCGTACATCCGGGCGATCGAGATGGTCACGTCGAAGGACGGCTCGATCACCGCGCTGCTCTCCGCGCATCAGTCCATCGGCGTGCCGCAGCCGCTCAAGCTCTTCGGCACCGAGGAGCAGAAGCGGAGGTACTTCCCGCGACTCGCCAAAGGCGCGATCTCCGCGTTCGCGCTCACCGAGGTGGATGCGGGGAGCGATCCGGCGAACATGCGGACGACGGCCACGCCGACGGCGGATGGCAAGCACTACATCCTCAATGGCGAGAAGCTCTGGTGCACCAACGGGACGCGCGCCGAGCTGCTCGTGGTCATGGCGCGGACGCCGGACACGATCGTCAACGGCAAGTCTCGCAAGCAGATCACGGCGTTCATCGTCGAGACGAGCGCGCCCGGCGTGGAGGTGGCGCACCGGTGCCATTTCATGGGGCTCAAGGCGCTCGAGAACGGCGTGATGCGTTTCACCAACGTGAAGGTGCCGCGCGAGAACGTGCTGTGGGGCGAGGGGAAGGGGCTCAAGCTGGCGCTGATCACGCTCAACACCGGGCGGCTCACGCTCCCCGCGAGCTGCGCCGGCGGCGCAAAGGCGATGCTGCGCGTCTCCCGCGAGTGGGCGACGCAGCGCGTCCAGTGGGGGCAGCCGATCGGACGACACGAGGCGGTCGCGCAGAAGATCGCGCGGATGGCGGCGAACACCTTCGCGATGGAGGCGATCGCAGAGCTCGCGAGCGCCCTGGCGGAGCGGGGCGGCTACGACATTCGCCTCGAGGCCGCGATCGCGAAGATGTACAACACCGAGGCGGGGTGGCGGATCGTCGACGACACCCTCCAGATCCGCGGTGGGCGCGGCTACGAGACGGCCGCGTCGCTCGAGGCGCGCGGGGAGGCGCCGATCCCGATCGAGCGGGCGATGCGCGACTTCCGCATCAATCTCATCTTCGAGGGATCATCGGAGATCATGCGCCTGTTCATCGCCCGCGAGGCGGTCGACCATCACTTCAAGATGGCGTTCGACATCGTGCGCCCGGACGCCTCTCTCAGGGAGCGACTGTCAGCGTTCGCGCGCTCGGCGCCGTTCTACGCCACGTGGTATCCCACGCGCTGGATCGGGACGCCGAAGACCTACGGCGAATTCGGCAGGCTCGCGAAGCACCTCCGCTTCGCCGAGCGCGCGACGCGCAAGCTCGGCCGCACGATCTTCCACGCGATGGTGCGCATAGGTCCGAAGCTGGAGCGGCGGCAGATGGTCCTGTTCCGGGCCGTGGACATCGGCGCCGATCTGTTCGCGATGGCGGCGGCGTGCTCGCGCGCGCGGATGCTCGACCGGCAGGGGAACGACGAGGCGGTGGAACTGGCGGATCTCTTCTGTCGCGAGGCGCGCGAGCGCATCAAGGCGAACTTCCGTCAGTTCTTCGGCCCAAACGACAAGGCCCTGTACGCCGTGGCGAAGGACGTGCTCGACGGCGAGCACGCATGGCTCGAGCAGGGGATCGTCAGCATTGGCGCCGAGCAGATCGAGCCGACGGCGGTCGAGCCCCGCGCGAACACGCCGCGCGAGGAGGCGGCAGGGGTCGGAGACTGAAGCACGACCGACGACGTGGACAGTCGACAGTCGTCAGAGAGAAGTGTCTCGCCGCGCCTTCGCGCGTTCCCCTGATGGCCGTGCACCGCCCAGGTCGTTCCGCCGCGCGTCGGCGCGGCGGCGATCGCCGTCACACGCTCGACGTCGTGTCGTTGCGGATGATGATCGTCGGCTCCCGCGCCGTGGCGCCGAAGCCGATCAGGACGACCGCCAGGATCACGTGCAGCCAGATGTCGCTGCCGCCGATCGGCACGAGGCCGAAGAGTGTCGGCACGACGAATCCGGCGACGGCGAGAACGGCGTAGATCACTCCGGCACCGATCGCGTACGTTTTCGCCGTCGCCCACGTCCGCGCGGACAGCACACCCCACACGCCCAGCCCGATGTGCACCACGTTGTGCAGCAGGTTGATCGGAAAGATTCCGAACAGCCGTGGCTGTTCCGGTCCCATCGTGGCGGTCATGCTCAGTCCGCCCGGCCAGACCAGACCGAGGATCCCGAGCACGATGAATACCCACCCGAAGACTTGCGCGACTCGCTGAATGGTCGTCATGCTGGCCTCTCCGTGGTCGAGGGTCCGGGGCTGCCGTCCAGACTCGCCGGTCCGAATGAGGCCATGCCGCAAGCCGCCGGCCAGCATCCGCTGCTTCGCCGGTTTCGCCACTTCGGCCGTTCGATTGATCGACCGATCGACAGCTCCGGCCGCTACTCGCCTCTCGGCCTCACCTGCAGAACCAGCACCGCCACCGCGATCAGCGCGCCGCCCGCCAGGGTGCTCGCCGTGAGAGCCTGCGCGAGCACGAGCGAGCCCATCAGGGCCGTCCAGAACGGCTCGACCGTCGAGATGATCGCCGTCCGCACCGGACCGAGCACGCGCAGCCCGCGCAGAAAGGCGATGAAGCCGATCATCGTCGACAGCAGCGCGAGCCCGATTACCGCCATCCACGCCACGGGCGACAGCCGGACCATGACGACGCCCGGCCCTGCCGCGAGCGCGAGCAACACGATGAAGGCGCCGCCAGAGATCAAAGCGCCCGACACCGCCGGCGCGATGCCTCGCTGGAGGCGGCCGATCGCCGGAACGTACATCGCATAGAGCACGGCCGATGAGAGCGCGAGCGCCACGCCGATCGGGTGCAGGGGAGCGCTCCACGGCGACCCGACCATCACCACGATCCCGCCGAACGACAGGGCGAGGGCGATGAGGCGGCGCGACGTCAGCGGCTCGGTCCGGCGGATCGCGGCGAACAGCGCGACCCACGCCGGAAACGTGTAGAACAGGAACGAGAGCGTCGCCGCCGGAATGTACCGCAGCGCGGACAGACTGACGCCGGCGACGACGGCCTGCCCGACCCCGCCGACGAGCAGCAGCGGCACCCACTGTGATCGCGCGATGCGCATCGCGCGAGGGCCGCCGGCAGCTCCGACGAGCAGCACGGCGCCGATCGCGTAGCGCCAGACGAGCATCGTGAGCAGCGTCGCGCCAGTCGCGACGCCGAGCGTGACGAAGATCGGGATCGAGCCGAAGCAACAGGCGGAGAACGCCACCAGTCCGCTGGCGCGCGCCAGCGCCGCTCGCGAAGGCGTGGGCGCGACCGCCGCCGCAGTCACGTCAGGGTGAGCAGTTGCGACGCCACGGCGAAATAGATCGCGATCCCCGCGATGTCCACCAGTGAGGCGACGAACGGCGATGACGCGATCGCCGGATCCACGCCGAACCGGGTGAAGAGCAGCGGAAGCATCGCGCCGAGCAGCGTTCCGGTGAGCACGACGGCGAACAGCGTGAGCGCGACGACCATCGAAACATCCATGGCATTGCCCCACGTCAGCGCCCGCACCAGGCCGATCGCGCCCAGAAACGCGCCGAGGAGGATGCCCTGCCCGCACTCGCGCCACAGGACCTGCAGGGCATCGCCGAGGCGGACGTCACCGACGGCGAGCGCGCGCGTGATGAGGGTCGCGGACTGCGACCCGGAATTCCCGCCCGAGCTGATGATCAGTGGTATGAACATCATCAGGCCGGTGGCCGCGAGCAGCGTCTCCTCGTGGTGGCGCATGATGGTGCCGGTCAGCATCTCCGCCGCGAACAGCAGGGTCAGCCACCCCAATCGTTTGCGCGCGATGCTGAAGAACCCGACCTGGAAGTACGGCTCCTGGAGGGGCTGCATCGCGCCGAGCCGCTGCACGTCCTCCGTGGACTCCTCGACGATCGCGTCGATCACGTCGTCGACGGTCACGACGCCGAGGATGCGCTCGTGCTCGTCGACCACGGGGACGGCGACGAGATCGTACTTGGACGTGATGCGAGCGACCTCCTCGCGATCCGCGGTCGGCGGGACACTGACGATCTCCTCCCACGCGACATCGGCAACGCGCGACCCCTCCGGCGCCGCGAGCAGCTCGGCGAGCGACATCACGCCACGCATGCGACCCTGCGTATCGGTGGCGTAGAGTGTGTTGATCGCTTCGCGCCGCCCGCCGCGCGCCACGGACCGCACGTTCGCCAGCGCCGTCTCGACCGTCATGTCCTCGGGTACCGAGACGAACTCGGTCGTCATCAACCCGCCCGCGGTGTCGGGCTCGTACTGGAGCAGCCGCTCCGTTTCGCCGCGCGCCTCGAACGGAATCGACGCGAGAATGTCCTCGGCGTGCTCCTCCTCCAGTTCCTCGAGCACATCGGCGCGGTCGTCCGGCGTCATCTGCGCGACGAGCGCGGCGGCCTGGGGGGCCGACATCGCGCCGAGCACCTCCGCGCGCAACTCCTCGTCCATGTACTCGAGGACGTCGGCCGCGCGTTCGGGCGGGAGGGCGGCGAGGAGCGCCGGCACCCGGTCGCGCGGCATCGCAGCCGCGACGTCCGCGAGGTCCGCGGCGTGCATCTCCTCCGTCTCCGCGGCCACGCTCGCCGGCGCGTCCTCGAGCAGATCGAGGATGTCGGGCACCAGCAGCGCCGCGATCGGGCGCTCCTCGTCCGTGGGTGGCGTCATCGTCCCGGTCTCCCTTCAGGCGGATGCATCCGCGCCGGATGCGCGGCCGGCGGCGCGCGAGCGCGCGGGAAGTTACCCGGAGCCCGGTCGGCGGAACAAGCGGCGCCGGCGCGGGATGTGGATCAGAGCGTCGGGAGACGCCGCCGTTCCTGATGCCAGTCGTCGACCTCGAAGCCGGCCACCTCCACCGCCGCGATGAGCACGGCGGGCGTCACGGTGTCGTCGTGCTCCACCACCGCTTCGCCGAGCGACACCTCCGCGCGCGCCACGCCGGCCAGGCCGCCGAGCGCGGTTTCGATCGCACGCACGGCGTGAACGGCGTGCATGCCGCGGATTCGAAGGGTCGAGGTCATCGACGGAAAGTAGTTCGATAGCGTGGACCTGCGCACCGCGCTCGAACCGGGGACTGCAAGTGGGCGGCGCCAGCTTCGCCGGCGTCGCGAAGCTGGCTGCGCCAGCGTGCACGGAGTCGTCCCCACAGCGGGGCCGCACTCCGCGCGCCAAGAACCTGATGAGGGATGACGCCTGACGTCCAGGCCGCAGGCATTCGACTGATCCTGGAGACGTCATCGCGGCGCAATGGCTCGTCCGAGGCCGTTCCCAGATCATCCAGTCTCCCCACTTTTCGGAGTCCGACTCGCCATCGGTGCCCCGCCCCGGTCGTGGAGTCCAGCCCGCCGCACGGAGCAACTCCGTGCACGCCCGCGCCAGCGGGCGTCCGCACCGCCGCGCAGCGGCGGCGCGCCCTCCTGCAGTTCCGTTGCCCCGGGCGGCGGCGCGCCCTCCTGCAGTTCCGTCACCCCGCTGCAGCGGCGACGCTCTCTGCAGTTCCCGGCACCTCGATTGACATCCCCTCGAACCCCCGCGACCTTGCCGCCACACCTTCCCCCCCGCAAATGACCACCGTGGCTTTCCTCGGCCTCGGCGCCATCGGGCGCCCAATGGCCCGACGTCTCGTCGAGCACGGCGCGATCGACCTGGCGGTCTGGAACCGCACCGCCGAGCGCGCGACCACCTTCGCGCGCGACCAGGCCGAGCAGGGCGTGCGCGCCGCCGCGACACCCGCGGAGGCCGCCCGCGGCGCCGAGATCGTCATCACCTGTCTTCCAACCTCCGTCGATGTCGAGTCCCTGCTCGATGGCGACGCCGGGCTCATCGCCGGCATGACGCGCGGCGCGACGCTCGTCGATTGCACCTCGGGCGACCCGGCCACCTCTCGCCGCATTGCCGAGCGGCTCGCCGCGGAGGGCCTGCAGTTCGTGGATGCTCCCGTCAGCGGCGGCGTCACGGGAGCCGAAAAAGGCACGCTCACCGTCATGTGCGGCGGCGACCCCGCAGTCGTGGAGCGCGTCGGCGCCGTGCTGTCGGCGTTCGGCTCGCGGATCGTGCACTGTGGGCCCGTCGGCGCGGGCCATGCGCTCAAGGCCGTGAACAACGCGCTGCTCGCGGTGCACATCTGGTCCACGGCGGAGGGGCTCGCGGCGCTCACGCGCGCGGGGATCTCGCCATCACTCGCGCTCGACGTCATCAACGCGTCGAGCGGCCGCTCCAATGCCTCGATGAACCTGTTTCCGGAGCGCGTCCTCACGCGCGCCTTTCCGCGCACCTTTCGCCTCGCGCTCCTCGACAAGGACGCCGGGATCGCCGCGCAGTTCACGCGCCAGCAGAAGGTGAGCGCACCGCTCCTTCAGCTCGGCGCTGAGCTCTTCCGCGCCGCGCACGCCGAGCTCGGTGAGGACGCGGACCACGTCGAAGCCGTGAAGCTCATCGAGCGATGGGCGGGAGTCGAGATCGCATGACGCACGCGGCCGAGGGGCGCAAAAATCGCATTGCGGACGCGAGGGCCATCCGCCGCCAGTTTCCCGCGCTCGAGCGCCTGCACGGTGGCCAGCCGGTCGCGTACTTCGACGGCCCGGGCGGGACCCAGGTGCCGCGCCGCGTCGTCGATGCCATGACCGACTACCTCTACCACCACAACGCCAACACGCACTGGCTGTATCCGACGAGCATCGAGACGGACGAGGCGATCGCCGGCGCCCGCGCGACGCTCGCCGATTTCGTCGGCGGGTCGGCGGACGAGATCGCCTTCGGCGCCAACATGACGACGCTGACCTTCCACCTCGCACGCGCGCTCGGGCGCGGCTGGGGACCGGGCGATGAGATCATCGTGACGGAGCTCGATCACCAC
>CAYLPM010000388.1:0-2458 GCA_964385525.1 uncultured Gemmatimonadaceae bacterium | reverse complement strand
GCGGTGTTCTCGTAGAAGAGCACCGGATACCCATACTCCTCCAGCCGCGCCACCGCCTTGCGCGCGTGCCCCGGGTGTACGCGGTCGTCCTTGGTCGACGTGTTGATGAACACCTCGGGGTACGGCTGCCCGGGCCTGATCGCCTGATACGGCGAATACTTCGCGATCCACGCCCGCTGCTCCGGAATGTCCGGGTTCCCGTACTCGGCGATCCACGACGCGCCGGGCGGCAGCTCGTGGAACCGCAGCATGTCGAACAGCGGCACCGAGATGATCGCCGCGTTGAACAGCTCGGGATGCTGCGTGACGGCCACGCCCATGAACAGTCCGCCCTGCGAGCCGCCGCGGATGCCGAGCTTCTCCGGTGACGTGATGCGCCGCGCGATGAGGTCCTGCGCCACGGCGGCGAAGTCGTCGTGCGCGCGCTGCCGGTTCTCCTGGAGCGCCGCCTGGTGCCACTTCGGCCCGAACTCGCCGCCGCCGCGCGTGTTCGCGACGGCATACACGCCGCCCTGCTCCAGCCACAGCTTGCCGAGCGTGCCGCTGTAGCTCGGCAGGAGGCTGATCTGATAGCCGCCGTAGCCGTACAGCAGCGTCGGGTTGTTCCCGTCGAACGCCATGCTCCGCGGCCGCACGACGAAATACGGGATCCTCGTGCCGTCGCTCGACGTCGCCTCGTACTGCTCGACGATGTGCTTCGAGGCATCGAAGTACTCCGGCGTCGTCTTGACCCTCCGCACGCTGCCCGATGCGGCATCCGCGAGCCACAGGCTGTTCGGCTCGAGGAAGCCCGTGACGGTGACGAAGAACCGATCATCCTCCTGCGACGTGGAGCCGATGCCGACGGTCGAATTCGCCGGCAGGTCGAGCCTGCGCCGGCTCCATCCGTCCGCGCCGCGGCGACTGACGTACACCGAGCCCTTCACGTTCTCGTACAGTGCGACGATCAGCGCGTTGCGCGTCGCGGAGACGCCCTCGATCGACTCGCGCGCACGCGGACGCAGGATGAGCTGCGGCGTCGCACCGCGGGGATTCGCCTTGAGCTCCGAGAGATCGTAGGCGAGGAGGTCGCCGAGCTGGAAGCCGCGCCACTCGCTCTCGGTAGTGAAGACGAGCTGGTCGTCGACGAGCGCCTGGATCGTCATGCGCTCGGGGAAGGGGAGCCTCACCGGCCCCCCGCCCGAGCCGGGCTCGGGCAGGAGATGATACTCGCCGATCCAGAACGTGAGCGCGCGATTCCCGAGCAGCGCCTGCACGCGTCCATCGGCGTCGCGCAGCACGTTCACGCCGGCCCAGACGTCGGTTTGCTCGCCGCGGAAGAGCTCGGGCGCGTCTTCGATGCGCTGGCCCCGCCGCAACAGACGCGTCGTGAAGGGATAGCCCGAGCTCGTGACCGTCTCCGGACCGAAGTTGCGCTCGACCAGGAGCGTGTTCTCGTCGAGCCACGTGACGCCGCCCTTGGACTCGGTGAAGCGGAAGCCGCCGGGGACGAATCGCATCGTCTCCATGTCGAACTCGCGCAGCTCGGTCGCGTCCTTGCCGCCGGGCGAGAGGGCAACGATGCAGCGGCGCTCCTCCGGCTGGAGGCACGTCGCGCCGCGCCAGACCCAGTTCGCGTCCTCGGCGCGGGAGAGCGAGTCGATGTCGAGCACGGTCGTCCACTGTGGCGCGTCCGTGAGATACGATTCCAGCGTCGTCCGGCGCAGGATCCCCTGCACGTGCGCCGAATCCTGCCAGAAGTTGTGGATCCATCGCCGCCGGAACTGCGGCATCGCGATGCGATCCGTCGACTCGAGGATCGCCAGCGCCTCGGCGTGGAGCCCGTCGTAGCGGGGATCGCCCTGGAGGATCGCGAGCGACCGCTCGTTGCGTTCGTTCACCCATTGCATCGCCCGCTCGCTCTCGATCTCCTCGAGCCACAGCCAGGGGTCCTGCGGCTCGACAACGGCGGCCGGTGCCGACTGCGCGGGTTGCGGGGTGCTGGCCGCGGCGGGCGGGTCCTGCTGGCCCGTCATTGCGCAAGCGCCGAGGAGCAACGCGAATGCGAAGGGAACGCGATACGGCATGGCGGCGGGCTCCGGGTGAGGGTCGATCCGTACCGCTTCAGAATGAGGCGCGCATGCGAACTTCTCAAGGTTGCCGGTGCCGCCGAGGATACCAACCGCCGAGGACACGCAACTCGAACGGTGGAAGATCAGCTCTTGTCCGGTGGCCGGGGATCCCGGCGAGGTCTGACTCACGGTTCGTCTGAAAGAGGGACGGCTCGAGTGAGCCATCCCAGCCGTCCCTCTGGCGCCTGCGCGTGAGAATCCGAGCGGCCGTCCGGCGTTCTGCCATTGAGGCCGTCCGGACGGTGATCACACACCAGCGTTCGGACTGATACAGCAGCCATTCGACGGGAGGACAAACCATGCACGGACAGGATCTGCAGTATCAGACTCTCCAGGTTGAGAACCGG
>CAYLPM010000387.1:0-8426 GCA_964385525.1 uncultured Gemmatimonadaceae bacterium | reverse complement strand
GCTCCTCGTCGAGCTCGAGGGGGCGACACCGGACGACGCCGCGAGCGCGGGCGCCCTGCTCAAGCGCGCCTTCCTGGATGCCGGCGCCACCGACGTCACCCTCGCCTACACTCGTGAGATGGAGGAGATGCTATGGGGATTCCGTCACGCGGCTAGCCCGATCCTCACGCGACTCGACCCGCGGCTCCGCTCGATGCAGTTCATCGAGGACGGCGCCGTGCCCCCGGAGCGGCTCGCGGAATACGTGCGCGGGATTCGCGCGGCACTCGACGCACAGGAGGTCCGCGGCGTGATCTTCGGTCACGCGGGCGACGCACACATCCACGTGAACCCGCTCGTCGATCTGACGCTCCCCGACTGGCGCGAGCGCGTCGCGCGCGTCCTGGATGACGTAGTCGCACTCACGGCGCGGCTCGGGGGCACACTCACGGGCGAGCATGGCGACGGCCGGCTCCGCACGCCGATCCTCGACCGCATCTGGCCGGCTGAGGCGACGGCGATGTTCGCGCGCGTGAAGCACGCGTTCGATCCGACGGGAATTCTCAACCCGGGCGTGAAGGTGCCGATCGCGGGCCAGCGCCCCATCGAGCAGGTGAAGTACGACCCCGGCCTGCCGCCGCTGCCGGAACAGGCACGGAAGGCGCTCGATCATGTGGAACGCGACCGGGCGTACGATGAGTTCCGGCTGGCGATGCTGGAGGAGTGAGGCGGCGATTCTGCGGCAGATGAACGACGGAGTACTCGGGACTACCGGTCTTTGTCCCCGCGTCCGCCCCTTGTAGCTTTCCCCGCCATGTTCCTTCACCAACCCATCGTTTCCGTAATCTCGCGCCCGGTGTTCGCCGAGCCGGCGCACCTGGGCGTCAACTGGCTGGGCGAGAGTACCGACGGCGAGCGGCTCGCGGAATTCGCCGGCCGGCTCTGCTACATGAGCCAACGCAACCCCGCCAACCGCGACACGCGCGACTACCTCGAGAACATCAAGAAGCAGGGGCACGGGAGTGTCCTCGAGCACGCGAACTACTCCCTGCTCCTCGAGGGCGTGAGCCGCTCGCTGACGCACGAGCTGGTGCGACATCGGGCCGGGTTCGCGTATTCGCAGCTGTCCCAGCGCTACGTCGACGAGTCCGACGCGAAGTTCGTCGTCCCACCGGCGATCATCGGCGACGACGACCTCGAGCGCGCGTGGCGTGAGCAGATGGAAGCGGCGCTCGACACCTACAAGGCCCTCGTCGAGCAGCTCATGGCCCGCTACGGGTGGGTGGCCGACCGCGTCCACCGGCGGAAGATGGCGCGCGAGGCCGCGCGCGGCGTGCTCCCGAATTCCACCGAAACGAAGATCGTCGTCACCGGCAACGCCCGCGCCTGGCGCACGATGCTGGAGCTGCGCACGAGCGAGGGCGCCGAGCTCGAGATCCGGCGTCTCGCCGTCACCGTCCTGCGCTCGCTCCAGGTGGAGGCTCCGGCCTTCTTCAACGACTTCGAGATCTACGAGGCCGACGATCGGCGAGAAGCGGCACGGATCAGCTACCACAAGGTGTGAGATGCGCCCAATCACCCTCGCACTCCTCGCCTCGCTCGCCGCGCTCGCGTTACTCCCGTGGCGCGCCGGTGCGCAGGTGACACCGACCCCCTGGCAGGCCGCGGCCACGGAGTTCCTGTGGCGCCTCGAACGCGGCGCCTTCGACTCGGCGGCCAGCACGGTCGTGGTCGTTCCCGGCAATCCGATGTCCGCCGAGAGGCTGCAGCAGATCTGGGGGCAGCTCAACGCACAGGTCGGCGCGCTCCGCGAGCTGACGCCGGCGGGCGAGCGCGCGGCAGACACCCTGCGCCTGGTGGAGGTCGATGCCCGCTTCGAGCGCGCACCGCTGCGCTTCCGCGTGACGCTCACGTCCGAGCGGCGCATCGCCGGCTTTTTCATCGTGCCGGCCACTCCCGCCGCGCCATCCCCTCCACCACCATACGCCGACACCACCGCCTTTCGCGAGATCGCGGTGACCATTGGCGAAGGGCGATGGCAGTTGCCGGGAACGCTGTCGCTTCCGGCGAGCGATCGGCGCGTTGCCGCGGTCGTGCTGGTGCACGGCTCGGGGCCCAACGACCGCGACGGGACGGCCGGTGCGTTCAAGCCGCTCCGCGATCTCGCTTGGGGGCTCGCCTCGCGCGGGTTCGCCGTCCTCCGGTACGACAAGCGTACGCTCGCGCACGCCGGCGCGCTCACTGGCAGCGCGATCACGCTCGATGCCGAGGTGACGGACGACGCACTCGTCGCCCTTGCCCTCGCCCGCTCGCGCCCCGAGGTCGACTCGACCCGCGTGTTCGTCCTTGGCCACTCTCTCGGCGGAATTCTGGCACCCAGGATCGCGGCGCGAGACGGCCGGCTCGCCGGCGCGATCCTGCTCGCGGCTCCCGCGCGCTCGATCCTCGAGGTGCTCCCGGAGCAGCTCGACTATCTCGCGTCGATCGCCGGCTCCGCCGCCGAGCGGGCGCAGCTCGCGACCCTGCGCGAGCGCGCCGCCGCGATCGCCACCGGATCGCTTCCAGTCGACTCGGTCGTCCTCGGCGCGCCGGTCGGCTACTGGCGGGAGCTCGCCGCCGTCGACCCGGTGGCGCGGGCACGCGGCATCCGGACGCCGCTGCTCATTCTCCAGGGGGAGCGCGACTACCAGGCGACGATGGTGGACTTCTCACTCTGGCGCGAATCGCTCGCCGGTCGCGACGGCGTCACCATGAAATCGTATCCGACGCTCAACCATTTCTTCGCCGCCGGCACGGGCAAGGCGACGCCCGCCGAGCTCGCGCGCGGAGGCTACGTCGCGGAGGAAGTGATCGGCGATCTGGCGACGTGGATCGGTGCCGCCGGGCGCTGATGTCGTCGCGAAAATTGGTCGTTGCGCGCAGTCACACTCACTTTTATCCTTCTCGCGATCCGTTACTGGCATCGAGCTTGCCAGTCTATGAGTGAACGACGCGGCAGCGCGCATTTCGAGAGCACCGCGTGCGTTGAAGGTGAGCGCCGCCCGGACGCGGGCGGCACGATCGCAGAGCGAGGACCTTCAGCAGAACCCGGATGACGCGTATCGGTCTCGCGTACAATCAGAAGCCGGATCTCTCCTCTCGCGCCGATCCCGTCGGCGCGGACGAAGGGCCCCTCCCCGAGGACGAGCCTCCCAGTAAGCGCCGGGACGCGTCGTCGTCCCGGACCTCCGACTCGCCGGCTCGCGCCGGCGTTGCTCCCGCCTCTCCTGCACCCTCGGTCGTCGACGAGTACGCCGAGTGGGATTCTCCCGAGACCATCCACGCCGTCGCCAGCGCGCTCGCCGCGGTCGGCGATGTCGTGCACCTCGAGGCGACCGAGGGGTTTCCCGAGCGGCTTCGCGAGGCGCGCCCCGACATCGTGTTCAACATCGCCGAGGGCCTGCGCGGGCCGAATCGCGAGTCGCACGTTCCGGCGATCTGCGAATTCGTCGGGATTCCCTACTCAGGCAGCGACCCCTTCACCCTCGCGCTCTGCCTGCACAAGGCGCGGACGAAGGAGGTGCTCGCCTGGCATGGGATCCCGACGGCGCCCTTCACGCTGATCGACTCGCTCGAAGCGCTCGCCGCGCTCCCCGGGCAGCTCGCGCCCGCCGGCGGTACCGGTGAGATCGCGCGGCTCCTGTCGCGGGGCACGCTCCGCTTCCCTCTCTTCGTGAAGCCGGTGCACGAGGGTTCGTCCAAGGGCATCACCGAGCGGAGCTTCTGCCGTGACCGGCGGGAGCTCGAGTCGCACGTCGCCTTGCTGCTCGAGATGTACGCGCAGCCCGTTCTGGTGGAGGAGTTCCTGCCCGGCGCGGAGTTCACCTGCGCCGTGCTCGGCAACGGCGACACGGCGCGCGTACTCCCGCTCGTCGGCATCGACTTCGGCGTGCTCCCCGCGGACGCGCTGCCGGTGTATGGCTACGAGGCGAAGTGGGTATGGGACACGCCCGATCGCCCCCTCGAGATGTTCGCGTGTCCGGCCCCGATCGACGCGCGGCTCCGCGACGAGATCGAGCGTCTCGTCCTGCGCACCTATCGCGTGCTCGGCTGTCGCGACTGGAGCCGGATCGACGTCCGGCTCGACGCGCATGGCGCGCCGAACGTGGTCGAGGCGAATCCGCTTCCGGGCGTGCTCCCCGACCCGAAGGACAACTCGTGCCTCCCGAAAGCGGCGCGCGCCGCCGGGATCGGCTACGACGCGCTGATCCAGACCTGCCTCCGCCACGCCGCGGAACGGCAGGGTGTGCCGTTGCCACGAAGTGCTCCCGCCTCGCTCGCGTTCGCGGGCGTGGGCACTCCGGACTGACACCCGCACAGGAGGCGAGCCGCCGATGAAGGTCGCCCTGTTGTTCGACGGTATCTCCGCGCTCGGCGCGTCCCCGGACCAGATCATCGTGGAGACCGTCGAAGCGGTCGAGCAGGTCCTGCGCGAGGATGGCGACGAGGTCGTGCGCATCGCGGTGACGCTCGACGGCCGCTGGATCGAGCGGGTGCGCCGCGGAAAGTTCGATCTCGCCTTCAACCTGTGCGAGGGGATCGACGGCGTTGCGGCGTTCGAGCCCTCGGTGATCGCGGTGCTCGAGCTGCTCGGGGTCCCGTACACGGGGAGCTCGAGTTGGACCACGGCGCTGTGCCTCCAGAAGCACCTCGTGAACGGCATGCTCGCCGCGAGCGGGCTGCCGGTGCCGCGCTGGGGCGTGGTGCGACGCGGCGGACCGCTCCCGACCATCGGCTTCCCGGCCATCTGCAAGCCCGCCGCCGAGGATGCCTCGATCGGTATCGAGCAGCGCTCCGTGGTCCGCAGCATGCGCGCGCTCGCCGAGCGCGTGGATGCGATGCACGAGCGGTGGGACGAGATCCTGGTGCAGCGCTTCATCGCCGGCCGCGAGGTCAACGTCGGGATCGTGGGTGAGACCGTCCTTCCGATCTCGGAGATCCGGTTCGATGGACTGCCCCGCGGGATGTGGCGCATCGTCTCCTACCGCTCCAAATGGGAGACGGGGAGCGATGAGGACCTCGGCGCGGTGCCACAGTGCCCCGCCGAGCTCGACGAGCCGCTCGCCGCGGAGATCGAGCGGATCGCACTGGCGGCCTGGCGCGCGGTCGGTGGCGAGGGGTATGGCCGTGTGGACATGCGCATCGATCGCGCCGGCTGCCCGTGGATCCTCGAAGTGAACGCAAACCCCGACCTCGCGTCGGATGCCGGTCTCGCCCGGATGTCGCGGATCGCCGAGCGGGACTACGCGGATCTCGTACGCGACATCTGCCGGCTCGGATTGCTCCCGACCGGGAACGCGACGTCGACCGCAACACGCTGGGCACTCGCCCAGAGTCTGTCCGGCCTGCAGCATCTCACGGGAACGGACCCGAATTGAGCGCCACCGCGGTTCGCACCGGACCGCTGCGTCCGCAGCATCGGTCTCGGATCGAGCAGATCCTCCTCTCCACCGGTGTCTTCCGATCGGAGGAGATCGGCGTCGCGCTCGAGCTGTTCGATGACGCGTTGCCCACCGAGCTCGTCCCCGCTTGCGGATCGAGCGACGCTCGCGCCGAAAGCGAGACGCAACCCGAATCGATTCGAGCAGTACGGAGCACGCAGTACACATCGACCGTCCCCCTCCCCTCCCCCAGCTCCTCCTACGTCTTCCTCGGCGCCTTCACCCCGGACGACGAGCTGGTGGGCTTTGCCTGCTACGGCCCCACGCCCGGCACGGACCGCACCTGGGATCTCTACTGGATCGCGGTGCACCAGACGGCGCAGGGGACCGGCAGCGGAACCATTCTCCTCTCCGAGGTCGAACGAAGGCTCGAGGACACCGACGCCAGGATGTTCGTGGTCGAAACCTCGTCCCGATCCGAGTACGAACCGACACGCGCGTTCTACCGCGCCCGCGGCTACGCCGAGGCCGCCCGCATGCGTGACTTCTACGCGCCGTCCGACGACCGGATCATCCTCACCAAACGGTTCCACCATCCCCACCGGGGAAGGGAGCAGTCTCACGATGAGTGACTGGCAGCGCATCATGCGGGAAGGCAGCATCGACACGCTCGAGAAGCTGGCCGAGAAGTTCGGCCGCGATGTGATCGACGTCGAGGCGCTCCGGCCCGCCTTCGAAAATTTCCAGATGCGGATCACGCCGGCCGCGCTGGAGCAGATCCACGAAGTCGGCGATCCGATGTGGAATCAGTACGTCCCGACGGTTCAGGAGCTGGACATCGTGGACGGCATGATCGACTCGCTCGACGAGGACGCGGACTCGCCGGTGCCGAACATCACGCACCGGTATCCGGACCGCGCGCTCTTTCTCGTGAGCCCCGTCTGCGCCACCTACTGCCGCTTCTGTACGCGGCGTCGGAAGGTCGGCGACCCGGAAAAGATCCCGCTCAATCAGTACGACTCGGCCTTCGAGTACCTCCGGCAGCACTCGGAGATCCGCGACGTGATTCTCAGCGGTGGCGATCCGATGCTGCTGAGCGACCGGCGCCTGGAGTACATCCTCCAGAAGCTGCGCGAGATCCCGCACATCGAGGTCATCCGGATCGGGAGCCGCATCACGTCGCACCTGCCGGAGCGGATCACGCCGGAGTTCTGCGAGATGGTGCGGAAGTATCACCCGGTCTACATGAACACGCACTTCAACCACCCGTCGGAGCTGACACCGGCGGCCGTGGCGGCGCTCGGCCGGCTCGCCGACGCAGGCGTCCCGCTCGGGTGTCAGACGGTGCTGCTCGACGGCGTGAACGACGACCCCGCCGTGATGAAGGAGCTGATGCAGAAGCTCCTCAAGGCCCGCGTGCGACCGTACTACATTTACATGTGCGACCAGGTCGCGGGCGGGGAGCACTTCCGGACGACGATCCAGAAGGGCCTCGAGATCGTGAAGGCGCTGCGCGGCTGGACATCCGGGCTCGCGGTGCCGCATTTCGTGATCGACGCACCGGGCGGCGGCGGCAAGGTGCCGCTCCTTCCGGAGTACGTGGATGAGATCACGGACGACGAGGTCGTCTTCCGGAACTACGCCGGGGAGCGTTTCATCTACAAGCAGCCCGTGAAGCCGGCGCCGGCGTGTGGGACGGCGGGCGCGACGCCGGACATCGTGCCGATCGAGGTCGGGAAATCGGTCGTGAAGAAGCAGCGCGCCTCGAAGGGCGGGAGGCGGAAGAAGTCGGCGACGGGGTGAGCGGGTCCGGGCTCGCTCCCCTGATCGTGCGATGGGTTCGGGGCCGTGTTCCGCGAGGAATGCGGCCCCGCGCCGTTCGCCGCCGGCTCGCGCCGGCTCCCGGTCACGAACCGGCCGGCGACGGCGTGTCCACACGCAACGCGTCCGCATCCGCCGCCCGCCGGCACGGAAGCGCGAACGCGAACACGGAGCCGTCCGGAGTGAAGTCCGCCCAGACCTCCCCATCCAGCGCCTCGATGACATCCTTGACGATGCTCAGCCCGAGCCCCGTGCCCTCGGCGGCCTCGGCGGTCTCGTCGGCGCGGAAATAGCGCTCGAACAGGCGCGATCGCTGACTCTCCGGCACGCCGAGGCCGTTGTCGCGGACCTCGACCACCAGCTCGCACGGATGTTCGTCGTCGTCCTCGCGGACGTATCCGAGCACGTCGACCCGGCGTGCCGGTTTCGACGCGTCGGCATACTTGATCGCGTTGGAGATGTAATTCGTCAGCGCGAGCTCGACGGCCGCCGCATTCACCTCGGTGCGCGGCAGCTCGCCGAGGCGGACCTGCACGTCCGCCCGCCGCGCCGACTCGCGCAGCTGCCGGACCACTTCGCGCGCCGCCTGCGGGAGAAACACGTGCCGATGCTGGCGCGTGTCGCTATCGAGCCGTGTCAGCTCGACGAGATTCTCGAGCACATCCCGCATGTACCCGACGTTCCGGATGACGATCGACATCAGTCGCGTCCGGTGGTCCTCCTGCAGCTCCTCGAGCTCCAGCACCTGGGCCGCGCCCATCGCCGCACCGATCTGGTTCTTGAGCTCGTGGGTGAGCGCCCGGTTGAAGCTCCGCAGGCGCTCCTCACGCTCGGCGGTCCGCTCCCGCGAGAGCCGCAGGAAATGCGTGACCGTGGCCTGCTCGATCAGGGAGATGGCGCGGAAGAGCCGGTGCGCGCAGACGAGCAGCTCGCCCCTCGTACACGGTTCCTCGAGCTGCTCGGCCGCCCGCACCAGAAAGGAGAACAGGATTCCGCCGAAGATCTCGTATTCCTTCAGGAGCTCGTACTCGTCGAACTGTTGCGCATGCCGCAGGGCGCCGAGCTCCATCGCCTTGCCGACGACCGCCGCATCCGATCCGACCACGAGGGCCGGGTCCTGGAGGTAGTCGGCGATCCCGTCGATCAGCAGCGGCATGTGGTCGAGCAGGTCGTCCGTCGGGAACACGCGATTCGGGTCCAGCGCGA
>CAYLPM010000386.1:0-3698 GCA_964385525.1 uncultured Gemmatimonadaceae bacterium | reverse complement strand
TATCTCGATGTGGACGGCGACGGCATCGCCGCGCGTACGCTGCCGGGCGTGCATCCGAAGGGCGCCTACTTCACGCGCGGCTCGGGCCACGACAAGCACGGGGCGTACACGGAGGGGTCGGCCGAGTACGCGGAGGTGATGGAGCGCCTCGCGCGAAAGATCGCGAGCGCTGCGAGCGCGGTACCGGCACCGGAGATACGAACGTCGGGACACGCCGCCGGCGGCGCGACGAAGAACGCGACGGCGAAGTCGAAGCGCGGCTCGCGTTCGCCGGTCGGACTCATCTCGGTCGGCAGCACGCGCGGGGCCGTGCTGGAGGCGATGGACCGGCTGGCCGAGGCCGGGATCGCGTCCGACGTGCTGCGCGTCCGGGGCCTTCCGTTCGCCGACACCATTCGCGAGTTCATCGAGGCACACGAGCACGTGTTCGTCATCGAGCAGAACCGGGACGCACAGCTCCGATCGCTGCTCGCGATCGAGCTCGGGTTCGCGCGCGACCGGATGATTTCGATCCGCGACTTCGCTGGACTGCCCCTGATCGCCGACCACGTCGTTCGCGGCGTGACGACGTACCTGGACGGAGCGCGCGCATGAGCTTCTCGATTCAGAAGCCGAAGATCCGGCATCCGTCACTCCAGCAGAACGCGCTGGGCCTGACGCGGCGCGATTACGAGGGCACGATGTCGACGCTGTGCGCGGGGTGCGGACACGACTCGATCACCGCGGCGATCGTGCAGGCGTTCTGGGAGCTGGAGATCCCGCCGCACCGCGTCGCCAAGCTGAGCGGGATCGGCTGCTCCTCCAAGACGCCGGCGTACTTCCTCAAGGAAGCGCACGGCTTCAACGGCGTGCACGGCCGGATGCCGGCGATCGCGACCGGCGCCAACGCGGCCAATCGCGACCTGCTGTACATCGGGATCTCGGGCGATGGCGACTCGCTGTCGATCGGCCTCGGACAGCTCTGCCACGCGATCCGCCGCAACGTGAACATGCTCTACGTGCTCGAGAACAACGGCGTGTACGGGCTGACCAAGGGACAGTTCTCGGCGTCGGCGGATGTCGGCACGAAATCGAAGCGGGGCGAGGCGAACGCGCAGCGCCCGATCGACCCGGCGCTGCTCGCGCTGTCGCTCGGCGCGACGTTCGTGGCGCGCAGCTTCTCGGGCGACAAGGCGCACCTGGTGCCGATCCTCAAGGCGGGGCTCGCGCATCGCGGCTTCGCGCTGGTCGACGTCATCTCGCCGTGCGTGACGTTCAACGATCATACGGGCTCCACGAAGAGCTACCGGTACACGCGAGAGCATGTGCAGGACGTGGCGCCGGTGGATTACGTGCCGATCCGGCGGGAGATCAGCGTCGGGAACGGACGGACGAACGCGTCGAACGCGTCGAACGCGTCGAACGGGTCGAACGAGAGGCAGGGGCCGCAGGGTGAGGCCGGGGTGGTAGAGGGCGGGGCGGCGCAGGTGACGGAGGGGTTGGCGCCCGTTGCGGGCACCGCGCGTACGGTGACGATGCACGACGGCAGCATCGTGCGGTTCCGGCACGTCAGCGAGGACTACGACCCCACCGATCGCGATGCCGCGTACGCGCACGTCAGAGCACTGCAGACCCGCGGCGAGGTGGCGCTCGGCCTCCTGTTCATCGACAGCGACGTTCCCGACATGCACGAGCTGAACGCCACCACGGAGACGCCGCTCGTGCAGTTGCCGTACGAGGTGCTGTGCCCGGGAAGCGCACGGCTGGAGGCGCTCCAGAACGACTTCCGGTAGCGTCGCTCTACCGCTCGAACGGCTGGCCGTCGCTCCGAAGAATCACCGACTCTCGCCGCGTCCCTCGACCAGCGCCGCCTCGTCATCGGTCGCCGTCGACCCGCCGCGGTCAGGAAGGCGCGGTGACTCCGTGACGACGCGCTCCAGAAATCCGACTCGATCCTCGAGTCGCGCGATGTCCTGGTACAACGTCTCGAGCGCACCGGGCGGAAGACTCTGATCCCGAGGCGAGCCCGGCCGCAGTCGGCGATGCATCCAGTCGCCGAACGCCTCACGAACCCTTGGGCTCGCGATCAGCGCGACGACGAGGACACCGGCGACCGCCAGCGGCAGCATCGCGAAGAACGGCATCAGCGTGATCAGGACGGTCACGAATGCATCCATGGAGCGACTCCCTCACTGGTCCACTCATCTTTACGACGTCGTGCGCCGCGGGTTTCCGTCGTTCACGATGGTCGGCATACGAAGTGCCGCGAGGGATCCGAATGCCGGCCCCAATCGACCGAGCACGAGCGTCGGTCACGGAATGCTCGTGATGGCGACCGGCGCCGCCGGCTCCATGGGCTCCATGGGCTCCACCGTCTCGCCGAATCGTCCGCCGAGCGCGCGCAGGTGCGTCTCCATCGTCGACGTCTGGCCGAACACGAAGCGGGACATGAAGCGGAACAGAGGGCTGTCCACGTAGCCGTTCTCCGTGATCGTGATGCGGCTGCCGCGCTCCGTCGGCACGATCTCGTACGTCCACTCACCGCCGTAGCCGAGGTCCTGATCGACGATGCGGGTCACGAGACGGCGAGGCGGGACCTGCTCGATCGCCTCGAGGGTCATCGGCCCGTAGTCGGCATGCTCGCGCCACACGGCGTGGCCGTCGTGCATCGGGAGCTGCTCGACGCGCGAGACTTCAGGACGCCATCGCGGGAACGCCTCGATGTCCGTGATCGCGACCCACACCGACTCGGCGGGGACGCTCAGCTCCGCGGTGCGTGAGGCAACGTGCTCACGCGGCAGGAGCACGCCGATGATGAAGACCGATGCGATGAGTCCGCCGAGCACGGCGGCGGTGATGCGCAGCCACTTCTTCATGGCGGACCTCGACGCGAACGGGGACGACGGCGGCGTGCCTCCATGCTACCGACTTCATCCGTCGCGTCAAGGCGCGCGCACCACCTACTGCCCGCGCCGGCCCGACTTCGCGGACGTCGACTGCGGCTTGATGACTGGCGGCGGATTGCCGCGCGCCGGCGGCTTCGCGGACGGCTGGGGATTCGCCACGTTCTTCGCGGGCGGCCGCTTGCGCGAGAAATCCGGGATGTCACGTGCGGAGCGCTTCTTCATGGTGCCTCCTGGACGAATCGGCCACTCGAACCATGATCGCTTGCGCGCCGCACCGGTGCAAGCCCGGCCGCCGCCCGAACGACCCTCCCGCCGCGTCAACTGACCGGCAGGTCTTCCGACGGCTGAACGTAGAAGGTGAGGCCGGGCTGGGCGTGCGGGACGACCGGCCACGAGGGCAGCGGCTCGACGCGCGAGGGGAACACCAGGGGGGGCGGATCGCCCGGCCCGTTGAGCGGCGCGGTGACCGCGGGATGCGTCCGGATCAGCGCGAGAGCCCGCGCCTCCGCGTCGGCGACCGTCTCGGCCTCCACGACCCGTGCGCCGCGGAACCCCACGAGACGGCGGACACCGTCCAGATTGACGACCAGATTGTGCCCGTGCAAGTGCACTCGAAAGCGCGCCATGATTGCCTCCCGGCGCGCGAGGGCGCCGTCGTCAGCCGATCGGTTGTCGTGCCATCGGTATGCTCCAGAGCTTGCTCGTGCGGGCCGTACTCTTCATGTGCATGACGAACGAAGGGGCGATATCAGCACACCGTGACCCGGTGCGCCCGTACCCGGCTCAACGCCGCGCTCGACCGCGCCCCTCGAC
>CAYLPM010000385.1:0-4315 GCA_964385525.1 uncultured Gemmatimonadaceae bacterium | reverse complement strand
ATCTCGACGCGGGCCAGGAGACCACCTTTCACTACGAGTCGCCGGAGGGCCGCTTCGTCGCGCGTGCCCGCCAGACGCAGGGAAAATGGAACGCGTCCCTGCGTCGCAGCGAGAATGGCGCGGAGGCCGGGAATGGAGCGTCGCCAGCGGGCGAGGTGCCCACCATCGCCTCCGTCAGAGCGAACCCCGCTGCCGACGCGGCGGCCCGGGAGCGAATGGACACGTTGCTGCGCCTGTTGGTGGAGCGATCGGCGTCCGACCTGCACCTGCGGTGCGGCGAGCCGCCGATCCTGCGACAGAACGGCGAGATGGTGCGGCTCGCGGACCAGGGGGTGCTCGAGGACGAGGAGCTCGCGCGCATGCTCCGCTCGATCATGCCGGACCGGAATCTCCGCGAGTACCGGGAGCTCAACGACACCGATTTCGCGTACGATATCGAGGGTGTCGCGCGCTTCCGCGCCAACGCCCTGCTCGAGCGCAAGGGCGCGGCGGCCGTCTTCCGCGTGATCCCGGCGACCGTCGTCACGGTCGAGCAGATGGGTGTCTCGGCGGAAGTGCAGCGGCTCTGCTATCTCACCAAGGGGCTCGTGCTGGTGACGGGGCCGACGGGCTCGGGCAAGTCCACGACGCTCTGCGCCCTCGTCGACCTCGTGAACCGCGTCCGCAACGACCACGTGATCACGATCGAGGATCCGATCGAGTTCGTGCACCCCAACAAGAACTGCATCATCACGCAGCGGCAGGTCGGGGTGCACACGTCGTCGTTCAAGCACGCCCTGCGCGCAGCGCTGCGCGAGGATCCGGACATCGTCCTCGTCGGCGAGCTGCGCGATCTCGAAACCGTCTCCATCGCGATCGAGACCGCGGAGACGGGGCATCTGGTGTTCGGCACGCTGCACACGACCACGGCGGCGAGCACGGTCGATCGGGTGATCGATCAGTTTCCGCCGGACCGGCAGGAGCAGATCCGCGTCATGCTCTCGGAGTCGCTCAAGGGCGTCATCTCGCAGACGCTGTGCAAGAGGATCGGTGGCGGCCGGGTGGCGGCGCGCGAGATTCTGCTCAGCATTCCGGCGGTTTCGAACCTGATCCGGGAGGGGAAGACCTTCCAGATTCCGTCCGTGATGCAGACGTCCCGCCGGCTCGGGATGATCACCATGAACGACGCGCTGATCGAGCTGGTGGATGCGAAGCAGGTGGCGCCAAAGGAAGCCTACATGAAGGCGGTCGACAAGATCAGCTTCCTGAACATGCTCCGGCAGCGGAGCCACGACACGAGCTTCGCCGAGGGTGACATGACGGCGGCGGCGCCGGGGAAGCCGGAGCCGGGCAAGGCCGGCGGGGGGCTGGGGGGAGGGGGAGGGGGGCAGCGGCCAGCGGTCGGGAAGCGATGACGACCGGGCACGGTGCCGCTGGCACCGTGCCCGGTCCTGAAGTTCGTGCGACGCGGCTGGCGTCGCCCGTGCAGCTAGGTACCTCGTCCGTTGGGAAAGCTGGTCGACCCGCCTGTCCCGGAGTCGTCGGCGGTCGTTCCGGGGTGCTCGCCCGACTCCAGGAGCTCCCCGCGCCGCTTGGCGTACTCCTCACGTTCCGCATACCCGTAGCCACCGAGCACTTCGCCTCCCCGCATGTAGTCGTGGCCGTAGCCACGCCCGTGCGGGTACTCGTCGCTGGCCGCGTCGTCGAACTGATCCATCGGTCACCTCCTGCGTGGACGATCCGAAGATATCGACAAGATATCGATCGCACTGCACGTGCCACGTCACACTTGCGCTTGTTTGACCTCCTCGGGCGTGGATATACTTAAGGGCTATGCAGATCCGCAACATCGCCATCATCGCGCACGTCGACCACGGGAAGACCACCCTCGTCGACAAGATGTTACGCCAGGCCGGGGCATTTCGCGAGAACCAGGTCGTGCAGGAGCGGGTGATGGACTCCAACCCGCTGGAGCGCGAGCGGGGGATCACGATCCTGGCCAAGAATACATCCATCAGGTGGCGCGACACAAAGGTCAATATCGTCGACACGCCCGGCCACGCGGATTTCGGTGGCGAGGTCGAGCGTATTCTCCGCATGGTCGACGGCGTCCTGCTGGTCGTGGACGCCTTCGATGGGCCAATGCCGCAGACGCGGTTCGTGCTGCGCAAGGCGCTCGCCCTGGGTCGGGCGCCGATCGTGGTGATCAACAAGATCGACCGGCAGGGTGCCGATCCGCTCCGAGTCCACGACGAGGTGCTGGGGCTGTTCATCGAGCTCGAGGCCGGCGAGGCCCAGCTCGACTTCCCAGTAGTCTACGCGTCGGCCCGCGATGGCGTTGCCACGCTCGACCTCGACACGCCGGCCAGCGACCTGACCCCGCTGTTCGAGAGCATCATCCGGCACGTCCCGGCGCCCGGCGGGGACCCGGCGGGCCCGCTCCAGATGCTGATCTCCACGATCGACCATTCGCCCTACCTGGGGAGGCTGGGGATCGGGCGGATCGAGCGGGGGACGGCGCGGGTGGGCACATCGGTGGCGTTGCTGCCGCTGGAGCCGTCGCGGCCGCCGGAGCGGGCGCGGGTGACGAAGCTGTACGCGTTCGAGGGCCTGGAGCGTGTCGAGGTGCAGAGCGCCGCCGCGGGGGACATCGTGGCGCTCGCCGGCCTCGAGGGTGTCGAGATCGGCTTGACGGTGGCTGACGAGGAGTACCCGGACCGGCTCGAGGGGATCGCCGTCGAGGAGCCCACGATCTCCGTGGACTTCCTCGTCAACAACTCGCCGTTCGCGGGCCGGGAAGGGAAGTTCGTCACCTCGCGGCAGGTGCGGGATCGTCTATTCCGCGAGCTGGAGCGTAACGTCGCGCTGCGGGTCGAGGACACGGAGTCGACCGATGCGTGGAGCGTATCGGGGCGCGGCGAGCTGCACCTCGCGATCCTGATGGAGACCATGCGGCGCGAGGGCTACGAGTTCCAGGTGTCGCGGCCGAGGGTGATCCTGCGCGAGGGCAGCAGCGGGGAGCGGCTCGAGCCGTACGAGGAGCTCGCGATCGACATTCCCGAGGCCTTCCTCGGCGCGGTGATGGAGAAGCTCGGGCCGCGGCGCGCGGAGATGATCGAGATGAGGCATCCGGTGCCCGGGCAGGTTCGTCTGCTGTACCGGATCCCGGCGCGCGGTCTGTTCGGGTATCGGTCGGAGTTCCTCACCGATACGCGCGGCGAGGGGGTGCTCCATCACCGGTACCTCGACTATGGTCCGTGGGCGGGTCCGCTCGGTGGTCGCAAGCGCGGGACGCTGGTGTCGATGGAGGGAGGCGTGGCGGTGGCATTCGCGCTCTTCAACCTGTCGGAACGCGCGACGCTGTTCGTCGAGCCCGGGACGCAGGTCTACGAGGGGATGATCGTGGGCGAGAACTCGCGGCCGGGCGACCTCGACGTGAATCCGACGAAGGAAAAGAAGCTGACCAACATGCGCACCACGTCGAGCGACGAGAACGTGCAGCTCGAGCCGCCGCGGGAGTTGACGTTGGAAGGCGCTCTTGAGTATATCGAGGACGACGAGCTGATCGAGGTGACGCCGCAGTCGATCCGGTTGCGGAAGCGCTTTCTGAATGCGAGCGATCGCAAGAAGCTGTCGCGCGAGGCCAAGCGCGAGCGGATTCAGGCGTCGTAGGCGAGCCCCGTCAGTCCCGTCGCGACCGCACCGTCAATCCCGAGTCCCTCCACCGTCCGTCCCGCCTTCACCGATAGGAGACCCCAGTCATGCTGGCCATGCTCGAGTCGTCGGAGCTGTCGCTGAGCCCCCGGAGCGAGGCTGACGATCTCGATGACGAGGAGCGCGACGAGCTCGCCGACGATGATGACGATCTTGATGACGATGATCTCGACCTCGATGACGACGAGGACGACGACGATCTCGATGACGACGATCTCGACGATGATCTGGATGACGAGGATGAGGACGACCTCGACGATGACGATGAGGACGACGATCTCGATGATGACCTGATCGACCTCGACGACGAGTACGACGACGTCGACGAGGAGGATCGGCACAAGCCGGGGCACTCGCGGTACGAGGACTAGCGCGGGCGGGTCGTTGATCCCCGGACCGCAGAGGGCGGGCGAACGACGGCGGTGAACTGCGGAGGGCGCAGAGGGGCGGACGAACGACGGCATTGAACCGCGGAGGGCGCAGAGGGGCGGAGGGACGCGGAGGACCGCACACCGGACGGGCTACCTGCCGCAACGAGCCGGGAATTGATGATGAGCGGCCTCGGGAAGCCATGGCATCCGGGAATCGTTCTCGAGTTTGCTCCTCCGGGCTCGTTGCGATG
>CAYLPM010000384.1:0-3565 GCA_964385525.1 uncultured Gemmatimonadaceae bacterium | reverse complement strand
CTGCTGGTGCGTGCCGCCGAGGCGGTCCGCGGTGCGCCGGAGAGCGGATTCGCCGATCGCGTACCCATCCTCTCGCCGCCCTTCCGGCGCGTCGAGTGGGTGCCGTCAATCAACGCGGCGCTCGGCGCCGATGCACTCGGCATGAGCGAGGCGAAGCTGCGGACGACCGCGATTAACGTCGGGGTGGAGCACGCGGCCACGCTCAGCGCCCCGAAGCTCCTCGACGAGCTCTTTCAGGCGCTCGTCGAGTCGAAGCTCGAGGAGCCGACGTTCGTCGTCGATTATCCGGTGGCGCTCTCACCGCTCGCGAAGCCGAAGCGTGGCAACCCCGCGCTCACCGAGCGGTTCGAGTTGTTCGCCCGCGGGCGAGAGCTGGCCAACGCGTTCTCCGAGCTGAACGATCCGATCGACCAACGGCAGCGCTTCGAGGCGCAGGCTCGCCTCCGTGCCGCCGGCGATGAAGAAGCGACGGGCGTGGACGAGGACTATCTTCGCGCGATGGAGTACGGCATGCCGCCGATGGGCGGCGTGGGGATCGGGATCGACCGCCTCGTCATGTACCTGACCGACACTGCGCACATTCGCGACGTCATTCTCTTTCCCGCGCTGAGACCGGAATGACCCGGCTCGAGCTCGCGATCGCCTGGCGATATCTGCGAAGTCGGCGAGGGTCGCGGGTGCTGTCGCTCATCAGCGTCATCGCGATCGGCGGAGTGGTCGTCGGCGTGAGCGCCCTGATCGTCGTCATGGGCGTTATGAACGGGCTCCAGCGGGATCTGCGCGAGAAGATTCTGGTCGGCAGCCCCGATGCGCGCGTGCTCCCGGCCGGCGACGCGAGCGCGATCGCGGACTGGCGTCCGCTGCTCGAGGCGGTACGTCGCGCGCCCGGCATCGTGTCGGCCGCGCCCTACGTGCAGACGCAAGCGATGATCAGCGCCGGGCACGCCTACAACGAGGGCGTGATCGTGATCGGGATCGATCCCGACACTTCGGTCGGTCCGCCGATCACTCCGATCCGCGAGAGCCTGGAGTCGAGCGGGGAGTTCCGCTTCGAGACAGCGGATGGGGAGCAGCGCGGGGTCGTGCTCGGTAGCGCGCTGGCCGGTCGCCTGGGCGTGTTTCCGGGAGACCGCATCCGGATGATCACGCTCGCCGACGTCCGCGAGCATCCAGTCCTCGGCTTCGCGATCCCGCCCGAGCGCTCGCTCGAGGTGACCGGCATCTTCACGACCGGAATGTACGAGTACGATCATACGTACCTCTACATGGGCGTCGATGCCGCACGCGAGGTCGCGGGGTTGGGCGACGGCGTGACGGGGATCGAGCTTCGCACGACCGGACGCTGGGAAGCGCCCGAAATCGCCGCGCGCCTCGACGAGACGCTGGGACCGGAGTTCCGCGTCGAGAACTGGCAGGAGTCCAATCGCTCGCTGTTCCAGGCGCTGAAGCTCGAGAAGTTGGGGATGGGCGTGATCCTGCTGCTGATCGTCATCGTCGCGGCGTTCAACATCGTGAGCACGCTGACGATGGTCGTGACGGACAAGACCCGCGAGATCGGCATCCTGAAGACGATGGGGATGTCGTCGCGGGCGGTGCGGCGGGTCTTTCTCGGCCAGGGTCTCGTGATCGGCATCGGTGGGACGGCGCTTGGTGCGGTGCTCGGCGTCGGGGCCGGGTACGCAGTCGACCGCTACGAGCTCATTCGCGTCGATGCGACGGTCTACTTCATCGATCACATGCCGGTCACGCTCGACCCGATCGATGTCGTGGTCATCGTCGTGGCCAGTGTGGTGATCGCCGCGCTCGCCACGCTCTACCCCGCCCGCCAGGCGGCGCGGCTCTACCCGGTCGAGGCGATCCGCCACGAATGACGAACAGCGCGTTGGGGAGCTCGCCATGACGCGACTCGAGCTTTCGATCGCCTGGCGGTACCTGCGCAGCTCGCGCGATTCGCGGCTGCTTTCGCTCGTGAGCGGGATCGCGATCGGGGGCGTGGTGATCGCGGTCAGCGCTCTGCTCGTCATCGTGAGCGTGATGAACGGGCTGCAGGAGGAGCTGCGCGAGCGAATCCTCGTCGGGAGCGCCGACGTCCGGGTGCTGACATACGGCGGCGACATGACGATGACCGACTGGCGGGAGGTGCTCGACACCGTGCGGGTGCAGCCGGGCGTAGAGGCGGCGGCGCCGTTCATCTTCTCGGCCGGGCTCCTCGCGCGGGCCGGCCGCAGCGCGGAGGGGGTGCACGTGATCGGCATCGAGCCCGAGGGCCGAGGCGCCGAGGACGTGACCAGGATCCGCGAGCACCGGGAACAGGGCGATTTCCGGTTCGCGAGCTCGGATGGCCAGGGGCGCGGCGTAGTGCTGGGCGCGCGGCTCGCCGACCGCCTGGGCGTCGAGCCCGGCGACTCGGTGCGCATCGCGTCGCCGGCCGGCGGGACGCTCAACTCGGCCCTCGGATCCGCGGTTCCGCGGGTCTATCTCTTCGAGGTGACCGGAACGTTCCGGAGCGGGCTGTTCGAATACGACGACAAGTACGTCTACATGTCGCTCGAGCGGGCGCAGGAGTTCGCCGGCCTCGGCTCGGCAGTGACGGGGGTCGAGGTACGGACTCCGACTCGATCCGATGCGTCCCAGGTCGCGATACACCTCTACGACGTGCTCGGCTTCCCCTACCGCACGATCGACTGGCGGGAGCAGAACCGGACGCTGTTCTCGGCACTTTCGCTCCAGAAGCGGGCGATGGCGACCATCCTGTTGCTGATCGTCGTGGTCGCAGCGTTCAACATCGTGAGCACGTTGACCATGGTCGTGGCGAACAAGACGAGGGAGATCGGGATTCTTCGGGCGATGGGGCTCACGACCCGGTCGATCGGGCGAATCTTTCTCGCGCAAGGGGTCGCGATCGGCGTGGCCGGCACCGGACTGGGGCTCGTGCTGGGGATCGCGACGGCGCTGTTCATCAGTCAGTCGCGAATCATCCGTATCGACCCGCAGGTATATTTGATAGACCACCTGCCGGTGTCGGTAGTGCCGGCGGACACCCTGTTGATCGTCGGCGCGAGCATCCTGGTGGCGATCCTGGCGACGGTCTTCCCGGCGCGCCAGGCCGCCCGTCTGTACCCTGTCGAGGCGATTCGTCACGAATGAAGGTCGTCGAGGCGCACGATCTGGCGAAGAGCTATCGCGGCGGCGATGGCGGGGTCATCCATGTGCTGTCGGGGGTGAACCTGGAGGTGGCGCGGGGCGAGATGGTGGCGGTCGTAGGGGCCAGCGGAGCGGGGAAGAGCACGCTGTTGCACCTGCTCGGGGCACTCGATCGTCCAAGTCGTGGATATGTCGTGATTATGGGCGAGCCGATCTACGATCGGAGCGATGAGGAACTGGCGGTGATCAGGAACCGGAAAGTCGGGTTCGTCTTTCAGTTTCACCACCTCCTGCGCGAGTTTTCGGCGCTCGAGAACGTGATGATGCCGCTGCGGATCGCGGGGAAGGATGTGAAGGTGGCGCGTGGACGGGCGGAGGAGTTACTGGCTCAGGTGGGGCTGACGGGGCGGATGCACCACCG
>CAYLPM010000383.1:0-6844 GCA_964385525.1 uncultured Gemmatimonadaceae bacterium | reverse complement strand
GGCGTTGGTGCGGCGGCGCGTGCTGGACGATCCGAAAGCGTGTGCAGGGCAACGGCTTGTCACGCGTCGACGGCGTCTCTGCCCCAGTCGTGACGGGGGCTGCAGGGGTTGATGGAGGTCATTGCGGTAACTAACTTTCCGAGCCTCACGGCGGCCGCGTGAAGCAGTCGAAAGACTGGGCATTGCCCCTTGGTGTAACTGGCAACACGTCTGACTCTGGATCAGAAGAGTCCTGGTTCGAGCCCAGGAGGGGCAACTTTAGGCGAGTCAGCTATTTAGGCTGGCTCGCCTTTGCGCTTCCGGGGCCCACTCCCGGATCTTCTCCCCTATATTGCCGCTGCGCGCTCCGCACCCGGACAGTCTGCACGTTGCGGAGAGCGGTTTCTGTGCCGCGCGCCACACGATCTGGGGATTTCACCGGGTACAGTGGTAGCGTGTCGTGCAGATCCCCGTACCCTGGTACGAGGAACGAGTCGCGCGCCCGAGGGGCTCACTCCATGATCGCCCTGAACGCAGGCTGAGGCTCATGGCGGATCCACTATCGCACCTGTCGGCGGCACTCGCCGGGAGCTACGCCATCGACCGCGAGCTCGGCAGCGGTGGGATGGCGACGGTGTATCTCGCTCAGGATCTCAAGCACGGCCGGCAGGTGGCCATCAAGGTGCTGCGCCCCGACCTCGCCACGGCGCTCGGCCCCGATCGCTTCGTCCGGGAGATCGAGATCGCGGCGAACCTCACGCATCCTCACATACTGCCGCTCTTCGATTCCGGAACCGCCGACGGGTTCGTCTACTACGTCATGCCGTTCGTAGACGGAGAATCGCTGCGCGACCGCCTCCGGCGGGAGGGCCGACTCTCCATCGAGGAGGCGATCCGATTCGCGGAGCAGGTCGCGTCGGCCCTGACCTATGCGCACGATCGCGGCGTCGTCCATCGCGACATCAAGCCCGAGAACATCCTCCTGGCGGGCGGCCAGGCAACGGTCGTCGACTTCGGCATCGCGCGTGCGGTAACGGCGGCCGGCGGCGAGCGGCTGACCGTCACCGGTCTTGCGATCGGCACGCCCGCCTACATGAGCCCCGAGCAGGCGTTCGGTGCGGGCGAAGTGGACGGCAGGACGGACACCTACGCGCTGGGCTGCGTGGTCTATGAGATGATCTCCGGACGGGCGCCCTTCGAAGGGTCGACCGCGCAGGCCCTTCTCGCCATGCACGCCGCGAAGACCGTCCCGCGACTCCGAGCGACAGATCGAAGCGTTCCCCTTTTCGTGGAGCGCGCGGTCCAGCGGGCGATGGCAAAGGTGCCGGCCGATCGCTTCGCGACCGCCGAGGCGTTCGCGGAGGCGCTCTCGACCGGGACGGTCGTGGCGCGGGTTCGCCGTCGCCGCGCGACGAGCCGCACGCTGGTCGCGGCAGGCGTGCTCGCGATGCTCGCGGCCGGGTGGGCAGTCGAGCGGGCGCTTGGCGGCGGGCCCGATCTGGGCTCGCTGGCCGTGCTCCCCCTAGAGAATCTCACCGGCGATTCCGCCGAAGCGTACGTCGGAGCCGGGATGCACGAGGCACTGATCGCGGAACTGGCCCGGATCCAAGAACTCCGCGTCATTTCTCGTAGGTCGGTCATGCGGTACGCCGGGACGGAGAAGTCGGTGCCGGAAATCGCCAGAGAGCTGAACGTGGATGGCGTCGTGACTGCATCCTTCGGCCGAACCGGCGAGAACGTCCGGGTGAGCGTGCGGTTGCTGGACGCCCGATCCGAAGAGGGCAGCCTCTGGCAGCAGGTGTACGTTCGCGACATCGGCGACGTTCTGGCGATGTACGGGGAGGTCGCTGCAGCCATCGCGGGTGAGATTGGAATTCGTATCGACCCACGGCACGAGGCTCGTTTGGCCACGCGGCGCCGGATGAATCGTGACGCGTACGAAGCGTACTTGCGCGGACGCTTCGCGATCACCCAGGGAGATCCGGTCGCGGTGCAACAGGGCCTTGCGTACCTGCACGAAGCGAACGCGAGGGACCCGGCAGACCCGCTTCCCTACGTGGGCCTCGCCATCGGCTACGGTATTCTGGGACACGGTCCGCGGCCCGAGGTGCTGCCGCGCGCCGTCGCCGCGGCGGAACGCGCGCTGGCGTTGGATTCCATGCTCGCCGAGCCGTATGCGGTACTGGCACAGGCGAAGCTGTACAGGGAATGGGACTGGGCAGGCGCCGAACGGGCGTTTCGCCGGGCGTTGGAGCTGAACTCCACCCTGGCCGATGCCCGCGCACACTATGCGTGGTATTTCGATCTCCTCGGGCCGCGCGACCGGGCGCTAGACGAAATGCAGCGCGCTATCGCGTCCGATCCGCTCGATCCGCTGTGGCCGACCTGGCTGGCGTCCCTGTACATGGACCGCGGACTTTACGGCGACGCCATCGAGGCCGCGCGGCATGCGATCGAGGTGAACCCCACTTTCGGGCTGGGGGTAGGCATGCTTGGACGCGCGCTCGCCGAGGCCGGGATGCGCGATTCGGCCCTGGCGGTTCTCGAGTCGGTCGAGGGCGACCCGGCGGTGAAGGGAATGCTGGCCCAGGTGTACGCGAAGGTCGGCCGGATCGACGACGCGCGCCGCATCGCCATCGACATGGAGGCGACGGCGCCGGTCGGCCTCAAGGTCTGGCAACTCCCGCAGATCTACGCGGCGCTCGGCGACACGGAACGCGCGTTGTACTGGCTCGAGCAGGCTTTCGTGCTTCCGCATCCCTACGCCCCATGGCTGGTGCCGCGCGACGAGCACGCACCGTGGTTCGCCACCATGGGTTCGCTGAGAGAGGAGCCGCGGTATCAGGCCCTGCTCCAGCGGCTGAACCTGCCGGGTGGCACCGGAGGTTGACGCGGTGAGGGGACGCTCTCATTCGAGCCCGCGATAGCGGCCACCCGCGAACTGCGGCGCTTCCACTGCGCCGCTTGCGACACCTCGCGCGGAGGGACGCCGATTTGGACTACCCCTCTTTGCGTGATTCTCGGTATCTGCTTTCGGTAATTTGCGCCGGTGGGTTGCCTGCACAGGTGCGGCCTGCATCTGCGTCTTGCGCATTGTTGCCTTGGACAATGCGCACCTTCGCGGAGGACTGATTCGCGGCGACGTGAATCAGGCGCGCCTGGGACCTCTGGATCAGAAGAGTCCTGGTTCGATCCCAGGAGGGGCAACTCGGGTACCAGAGAATAGCCCTGAGCCCCGGATCACTTCTGTGATCCGGGGCTCGTTCGTGCGGATTCGTCGTCGGCTGAAGGCCGCCCTGCATCCCCGATCCGCCTGTTCAGCCTTCCAGCGACTCGCCGATCCTCACCAGCGCGTCCTCCAGGTGGATGCGCGTGACGCGGTCGAGATTGCCGCGCCGCAACCGCTCGGTGATCTCCGCCCTCAGCAGCCCGAGCTGATCCCGGATGAGCGGCCGGATGTCCGACTGCGCGATGTGCAGGTCCGCGTTCAACGGTGGATCGTCGTTGTTTCCGACGCGGAGATTGCCGGAGCCCGGCGGCGACCAGTGCTCCGACTCCGCCTCGTGCAGGAGGTGATGCGCCTGCTGGAGATACGCGCGCTGGAGATTTCGCCGGTAGGTGTCGATCGGCTGACGCGCCGCGACCTCGCGCCAGACCATCGTGCGCGCGTCGTCGAGCATCTCCACCGGGCGGTACGTCGCCTCGCCGAGAAACGCCTCGTGCTCGATCATGCGCGCCAGCCGCGCGTGGTTCAGCAGCCGCTGCACCGCGAGCTCCTGATAGGCGCGGATCCGCTCAACGGCGCCGGCGTGCTCGAGCCGCCGCAGCATGTCCATGTTCAGCGCCCACTGCGGCGTCCGGAGCACGTGTTCGTCGATGAACGCCATCGCCTGTCGCTGGTACGCGGCATCGATGGGCGTGTAGACCGGACCGGGTTCGCCGTAGCGCTTGTGATGCGTCCACGACCCGCCCACCGCCGCCGCCGCGTGCTCGGCGTACCGGTTCCACTGGGTGAGGTTCTGGAGATAGTGCGTCTCCAGCTCGTAGTAGTCCTCGCCCTCCTCCAGCACCCACGCCATCAGACTGTCCGTGGCCGTGCGCAGGTTGCGCATCCCGAGCGCCGCCGCGGCGATCGGGTCATCCGAGATCCCTTCGGTCATGCGGTAAGGGTCCCACTCCACGTCCATTCCGAACTGCGCCGACGCGAAGCGAAACCACGGCTTGTCCGCGCGCTCGACGATCCACCGGTCGAGCGAGTCGGACTCGGCCTCGGGCGTCGTCGCGCCGATGATCGGCCGGTACCCCCAGAGAACGGCGAACTGGTCCCACAGTCCCATCCGCCGCTCCGGCGGCACCCCATCCCCAGGCTGCGCGGCGTAGTTGTAGCGCGTGCGTCCGACCGACGACGCCGAGTGACCCATGCGCGCGACGAAGTCGGGGTTGCGGATCGAGTCGACCGGATAGACGAAGTTCGCGCGCTGGTTGTGCGGCAGGCCGACCGAGTGCGCCGTCTCGTGCGAGATCACGTAGCGCAGCGCCTCGCCCATGTCGGCCCGCGAGAGCTCGCTCGTCCGGAAGTTCGGGTTGGCCGTCGCCAGCTGCGAGACGATCCACCACCGCAGCCGCTCCATCAGTCCGTGATACATGTTCGTGTGCGCGCGGATCACCTCGCCGGAGCGTGGATCCACGACGTCGCCGCCGGAGTTCGCCGACCGCGTGGGTGACGCGACGTAGCGGATGACCGAGTAGCGCGCGTCGAGCAGGCTGAACTCGGGGTCGTCCGCCTCGGTCGGCGCGACGCGCACCTGCATCGCGTTCCGGAAGCCCGCCAGCTCGAACGCGGCGTTCCACTCGAGCACGCCCTCGCGGAAGAAGGGGATCCACTCCGGCGGTGTCGCCGGGTCGATGTACCAGACCCACGGATTCAGGGGCTCCACCAGCTCGCCGCGCAGGAACGCCGCGGTGTCCGAGGGCTCGAGGCGGAAGCGGCGGATGTAGCGGTCCGGCCGCACGCCCTGGAACTCCGCGGAGTAGTTGGTGCGGGCGCTGGAGATGAACCCGACGCGCTCGTCCCAGAGACGCGGCATCATCGGCTCGGCCGGCAGGAGCACCATCGAGTGATTGACCTCGAACGAGAGCGAGCCGCCGCGGCCGCTGGAGGGCGGCTGGTCGGATGCGTAGGTGCGGACGACGCGCACCTCGACGTTGATGGGAAAGCTGCGCGCCCACTCGAGCCAGCTTCGGGCGCGATCGTGGCTGCGTACGCCGAGCTGCGTGCGGCGCGCGCGCGGGAGCGAGAAGGTGGGAACGTCGCCGAGGTAGGTGTCGGAGACATCGATCACGGAGGCCGCCGCTGCACGGGCCCGGACGGGAAAGGACTGGAGCACGGGCGCGAAGCTCGCGCTCTCGATGGCGAGGTGGAGCGACGAGGTCTCGTCGGCCGTGTTCTCGTGCGAGACGGCGCGTAGCAGGATGCGGTCGTCGCGACGCTCCCATCGAACGACGATGTTGGGGGCCATGTTGGCGCCCCCGTTGGCGAGTCCTTCCTGCACCCCGGCGTACCGGCTCATGATGATCATGTCGCGGCCGAGCAGCGAGTCGGGGATCTCGAACAGGAGCCGGTCGTCGACGCGATGGACGTGGAACATCCCGGAGTCGGTGCGCGCGGTGGGGGGTACCACGGCGCGATACGTCTCGAGCTGCGCGTTCGCGTCGCGTGGCGTCACGGCGAGGGACGCCATCGCGGCCAGCATGGAGGCGGTCGCGACGAGGCGTGCGCGGCGACGGCACGCGCTCACGCGGCATGGCTGGAAGCCCATGACGAATCTCCGTGGGAAGGGACCTGGGTCGAGCGGCGGCCGGGCTCGCAAGGTTACCGATGCGCCGCGAGGCTGTCAAAACGGAGTTTGTGCGGCAACGAGCATCGAGCCTCACGGTCCCACGCAACCGCCCTGCTTGCGTAGCCGGATGATTGCCTTATGATGAGCAATACTTGACAGAAGCAATCAATGCACTGGCGGCGAACGGCGAGGCGCGATGATCAGCAGAGTCTGGCACGGCTGGACCACGATCGAGAATGCCGGCGCGTATCAGCAGCTGTTGCTGGACACCATTCTCCCCGGCATTCGGCTGCAGAACATCGCGGGGTATCGCGGCGCGTACCTCTACCGGCGCGATGGCGCAACCGACGTCGAGTTCGTGACGACCATGCTGTTCGACTCGCTCGACGCGGTGCGAGAGTTCGCCGGTGACAACCTGGACGTCGCAGTGGTCCCACCGGGCGCGCGCGCGCTGCTCGCGCGCTTCGACGTCCGATCGGAGCACTACGACGTGCTGCTCGCGCCGCAGGACGTCCGCGTCGACGCTTGACGACGGGCGATTCATGGCGAAGACCGAGCGTCCCGAGCGGGTCGAGGCCGTCCGACGCTTCAATCGCTTCTACACGCGACAGATCGGGATCCTGCGCGAGAGCTATCTGCGGAGCCCGTTCACGCTGTCGGAGGTCCGCATCCTCTACGAGCTGGCGCACCACGAGGGGACGACCGCGACCCATCTGCGGCGCGAGCTCGGGCTCGACGCGGGCTATCTAAGCCGGGTGCTGAGCACGTTTCAGACGCGCGGGCTCGTCCGCCGCCGCCCCGCCGCCGAGGACCGGCGGCAGCATCTCCTCACGCTCACCGACCGCGGGCAGAGCGCGTTCGCCGCGCTGAACGCCGCGTCGAAAGCCGAGATCGAGGCGATGCTCGCGCGGCTGGCCGCGCCGGATCAGACGCGCCTCGTCCAGTCGATGCGGACGATCCACGACCTGCTGGGTGCGCCGGCGGAGCATCGGGCGTCGTACATCCTCCGTCCGCTGCAACCCGGC
>CAYLPM010000382.1:0-8651 GCA_964385525.1 uncultured Gemmatimonadaceae bacterium | reverse complement strand
TACTCCCGGACCGTCTCGGCCGGAGAACGTGGATTGGACGAGCGTCGGGCGCAACGATCCATGTCCGTGCGGGTCGGGGAAGAAGTTCAAGAAGTGCCACGGGGCGGCGGTCTGATGGTCGGAGGCATGGCGCTCCGGTCGACTGCGATCGCACCGGGAGAACTGCAGGTTGGCGCGCCGCCGCTGCGCGGCGCTGCGGACGCCGGCTGACGCCCGCGTGCACGGAGTGCTACGTCGGCGGGGCCGGCATCGGAGCGCAAAGATCCGGGGCGAGGACCTTGAGAGACGTCCGAGGGGAGTACTGGGAGCGGTTTTCCTGCTCGTCGCTGTGTAGTGGGAAGCTGCGCGAAATCAGCAACTTGTCCCAGCAGGCTTCATCCATTTTGTGAACTGCCTCGGGCGGGCAATGGCTCCCCGGGGCCGTTTTCAAAGTCCCGCCGAGCCTTGCCGCCGTCCAGATGCCGACCCGCCAAGCGTGAGCGCCGCCCGCACCTCGCCGACCCTCTGTAGGAGCCCCGCCCCATCACCGGAGCACTCCGTGCACGCTCGCGTCAGCGAGCGTCCGCGCCGCCGCTCAGCGGCGGCGCGCCCCTGGCCGTCTCCTGCCCGAATTGCCAATCGAGTGCTCGTCGACTTGACGTACCCCGCTCCTGGGAGCACTCCGACGATGCCGGCCTCGCAGTCGGCGCACCCCATCCTGCTCCGCTCACCGGGCGCCGGGCACAACGAGGCGCGGCAGTGCGACCATCGAACGAGCAGGAGGTGCAGGTGTCTAGCCAGCCATCCGGAAAGACGTTAACTATTCGTGAGCTGCCGCGAACCGAGCGTCCGCGGGAGCGGCTGCGGGACCTCGGCGCCGTTTCGCTGAGTGCCGCTGAGCTGCTCGCGATCCTCGTCGGATCCGGCGCCAACGGTCGGTCGGCGCGGACGGTCGGCGAGGAGATTCTGGGAACGGTGGGCGGATCGCTGCGTCGGCTCGCCGCGCAGCCGGTGGCAAAACTGACCGCCGTGGCGGGCGTGGGAACGGCGCGTGCGGTGGCGATTCACGCCGCGCTGGAGCTGGGGCGCCGGTTCGCGGCGGAAGCGCGCGAGGAAGGGGCGCCCCTTCGCTCCCCGCGCGAGGTGTTCGCGGTGTTCGGCCCCCGGTTGGAAGACCTTCCGGTCGAAGAGTTCCACGTTGCGGCGCTCGATGCACAGCACCGTCTCGAGCGCGACATCACGGTGACACGAGGGATCCTGAACTCGTCGCTCGTGCATCCGAGAGAAGTGTTCCGGGAAGCCATCGCCGAGCGCGCGGCGGCGATCATCCTCGTCCACAATCACCCCAGCGGCGATCCGACGCCATCGGCGGACGATCGCCTGGTCACTCAGCAGCTCGTCGCCGCCGGCCGGCTGCTCGACATCCCGGTGCACGATCACGTGATCGTCGGCCGCGGGCGGTACACGAGTTTCGCGGAGGCAGGACTGCTGTGACGGCACCCGTACTGAGCGACTACATCCCGGGGTGGAACAAGCCCGGCGAGCCGTTGCCCGACCGGCTCGACCCGGAGCTGCTCCTCCGCGCGTACCGCTTCAGCGAGCGGGCGCACGCGGGACAGAAGCGCCGGTCCGGGGAGCCCTACGTCTCCCATTGCGTGGAGGTCGCGAAGATCCTCGCCTCCCTCCAGCTCGACACCGTGACCGTCGCGAGCGGTCTGATTCACGACGTGGTCGAGGACACCAGCATCACCGTCCCCGAGGTCGAGCAGGAGTTCGGCGGCGACATCGCGGGCATCGTCGACGGGCTGACCAAGATCAGCAGCCTGCCGCTCAGCTCCTCGTCGCAGGATCGGCAGGTCGAGAACTACCGCAAGCTCCTGCTGTCGATCGCCAAGGACATCCGCGTCATCCTGATCAAGCTCGCGGACCGTCTCCACAACATGCGGACGCTGGAATGGCTCTCCGAGGAGAAGCGGCGCCGGATAGCCCAGGAAACCCGGGACCTCTATGCGCCCCTCGCGCACCGCTTCGGTATGGCGCGGATGCGGTGGGAGCTCGAGGATCTCGCCTTCAAGCACCTCGAGGCCGACGAATACAAGTCGCTCGCGAAGAAGGTCGCGCAGAAGCGGGGCGAGCGCGAGGCGCTGATCGCCCAGCTGCGTGGGCCGCTCGACGCCGAGCTCCGCCGCGCCGGCATCAAGGAGGTCGATGTCAGCGGCCGGCCCAAGCACCTCTGGTCGATCTTCAAGAAGATGCAGCAGCGCGACAAGCCGTACGAGGAGATCTTCGACCTGCTCGCGATCCGGGTTCTGTGCAGCTCGGTGCCCGATTGCTACCACGCGCTCGGCGTCATCCACGACGGGTGGACGCCCCTCCAGGAGCGGATCAAGGACTACATCGCGCAGCCGAAGTCCAACGGCTACCAGTCGCTGCACACGACGATCTTCGGCCCCGGGCGCCAGCTCTTCGAGATCCAGATTCGCACGCGCGAGATGCACCGGACGGCCGAATACGGGATCGCAGCGCACTGGCTGTTCAAGGAGAACGCGAAGAGCCAGGACGAGCTCGACGAGCGGATCGGCTGGTTCCGCGAGATTCTCGCGCTCCAGCTCGATGCGCGCACGCCGGAGGAGTTCCTCGAATATCTGAAGATCGACCTGTATCAGGAAGAGATCTTCGTCTTCACGCCCACCGGCGACGTCATCCAGCTCCCGAAGAGCGCCACGCCGATCGACTTCGCGTTCGCCGTGCACACCGAGGTGGGATTGCACTGCCAGGGCGCGCGGATCAACGGGCGCATTGCTCCGCTCTCACGCCAGCTCCGAAGCTCCGAGACGGTCGAGATCATCACGTCGCCGAACGCGAGGCCGAGCCGGGACTGGCTGGCGCACGTCCGCACCGGCCGCGCCCGCCACAAGATCCGGCAGTGGCTCAAGCACGAGGCGCAGTCCTCGTCCCAGAAGCTGGGCCGCGACATTCTGGAGCGCGAGTTCAAGAAGCGCCGTCTCGCGAAGCCCACGGATGATGGACTGGCTACCGCCGCCAGAGCGCTCAACCTGAACGACGCGACGCACCTGATGGCATCGATCGGCCAGGGTGACGTCAACGTCGCCCAGGTGCTGAAGGTGCTTCACCCCGAGTCGGACGGAGCCGCCGAACCTGCGGTCAAGCCGAATGCGTTCGAGCGGCTCGTCGACCGCATGCGTGGCGCCACCAAGGGCGTCCGCATCCAGGGCGCTGACGGCCTGATGGTGCGCTACGCCCAGTGCTGCCAGCCCGTCCCGGGCGATCCCGTCGTCGGCTACGTGACGCGCGGGCGCGGGGTGAGCATTCACCGCGCGGACTGCCCCAACCTGCTGCTCCTGACGCACGAACCGGAGCGCCGCCTCGAGATCGACTGGCAGGAGGTGCAGGGCGAGCGCTTCATGGTGCGCCTGATGGTCGATGGCAACGATCGGCGGGGTCTCTACGCCGACGTCGCCGCCGCCGTGAGCTCCACCGGCACCGACATTCGCACGCTGGAGATGAAGAGTACGGACGGCCGCGTGACGGGCTCGGTGCTCGTCGAGGTCGAGAACCTCGCGCATCTCCAGAAGATCCTGAAGGCGATGCGAAGGGTGAAAGGCATCAGTGCGGTGGAACGACGGGAGCGGATCGTGGAGGAGGAGTAGGGGCGGGAACCCCACGAGGACGGATCGAGGACCGCCGGGCGTCGCACCCCGAACAAACCCCGGACCAGCTATTATATTGCTGACCATGTCCCGCGCGTCCTTCGATCTCGAATCCCCGTTCGTTCCCGCGGGCGATCAGCCGCGCGCCATCGCCGAGCTGTCGGCCGGGCTCGAGCGCGGGGACCGCTTCCAGACGCTCCTCGGAGTCACCGGCTCGGGGAAGACCATGACCATGGCCAACGTCATCCGCGACTTCGGGCGGCCGACGCTGGTCATGTCGCACAACAAGACCCTCGCGGCACAGTTGTACGGGGAGCTCAAGAGCTTCTTTCCGCACAACGCGGTCGAGTACTTCATCTCGTACTACGACTACTACCAGCCCGAGGCGTACGTGCCGTCCTCCGACACGTACATCGAGAAGGACGCCTCGATCAACGAGGACATCGACCGGCTGCGGCTGCGCGCTACCTCCAGTCTGATGGAGCGCGATGACGTCATCATCGTCGCGACGGTCTCCGCCATCTACGGACTCGGTGATCCGGTCGCGTACCGCGAGCAGATGGTCACGCTCGAGCGCGGGCAGCGCATCGCGCGCGACGACATCCTGCGCGCGCTGGTCAAGATCCAGTACCACCGCAACGACGTCGCCTTCGACCGCGGCACGTTCCGCGTGCGCGGCGACACGGTGGAGATCTTTCCCGCGTACGAGGAGCAGGGCGTCCGCATCGAGATGTGGGGAGACGAGGTCGAGCGCGTCTCCAAGATCGACGTCGTCTCCGGGCAGACGATCGCGACCCTCGAGCGCGCGGCGATCTACCCGGCCAAGCACTTCGTCACCCAGCGCCCGACGCTCGAGCGTGCGGTCGGCCTCATCCGATCCGAGCTCGCGGAACGGCTCACCGAGCTGCGCGCGGTCGGCAAGCTCCTCGAGGCGCAGCGGCTCGAGTCGCGGACCAACTTCGACATCGAGATGATGCTCGAGATCGGCACCTGCGCCGGGATCGAGAACTACTCGCGACACCTCTCCGGGCGCGGCGTGGGGGAGCGGCCGGCCACGCTGTTCGACTACTTCCCCGAGGACTTCCTCGTCATCGCCGACGAGTCGCACGTGACGCTCCCGCAGATCGGCGGGATGTTCAACGGCGACCGGGCGCGGAAGCTGACGCTCGTGGACTACGGATTCCGCCTGCCCAGTGCGCTCGACAATCGCCCGCTCACGTTCGACGAGTACCTCTCGCTCACGCCGCGCGCGCTGTTCGTCTCGGCCACGCCCGGCGAGCTCGAGCTCCAGCTCTCCGAGGGAGTCGTCGTCGAGCAGATCATCCGGCCCACTGGGCTCGTCGATCCGGAGATCGAGGTGCGGCCGGTCCGCGGCCAGGTGGACGACCTGCTGAACGAAATCCGCGTCCGCGAGCGCCGCGGCGAGCGCGTGCTGGTCACCACGCTCACCAAGCGCATGTCGGAGGACCTCACCGACTACCTGCAGCAGATGGGCGTGCGCGTGCGGTACATGCACTCGGACATCGATGCGATCGAGCGCATGGAGATCCTGCGCGGGCTGCGCCTCGGCGACTTCGACGTGCTCGTCGGCATCAACCTGCTGCGGGAGGGACTGGATCTGCCCGAAGTCTCGCTCGTCGCGATTCTCGACGCCGACCAGGAGGGGTTCCTGCGCTCCGAGCGCTCGCTCATCCAGACCGTCGGCCGAGCGGCGCGCAATCTCGAGGGGAAGGCGATCTTCTACGCCGACCGCATCACCGGCTCCATGCGCAAGGCGCTCGACGAGACGGACCGCCGCCGCGCGATCCAGCAGGAATACAACCAGCTGCACGGGATCACGCCCCACAGCGTGATCAAGAGCGTCGAGCAGGTCCGCTTCATCACGCGGGTCGCGGACGCACGCGTGGAGCGCGACAGGCGTCGCCCGAAGATCGCCGAGTCGGTCTCGAGCTACGCCGCAGAAGTGGATCTCGAGGAGCTCGCGAAGGCACTCGAGGAGCAGATGAAGGAAGCTGCGGCCGCGCTCGACTACGAGGCCGCCGCGAGAATGCGGGACGAGCTGTTCGAGGTCCGCGCCCGCCTGGCCGGAACGTCGGCGAAGCCGGGCGACGGTGGGAACAGCCGGGGCTCGCTCGCGCATCTCCGGTCCGCGCGCTCGCGATGACGCCCTCGGTCGGCCCGCACGTCGTTCCGCCGCTCGCTCCGCGCGGGCATCTCGCGCTCACCGAGCCGGAGCTCGTGCAGTGGGGCGAACGATTCGGGCACGCGGCGGAGCGGCCGCTCGTCGTCGCGATCAGCGGGGAGCTCGGGGCGGGGAAGACGACGCTCGTGCGCTCGATCTGCCGGGGCTTCGGTGTGCGCGAAGCCGTCACGAGTCCCACCTACGCGCTGGTGCACGAGTACGAGTCGCCCCGCGGCGAGGTGTATCATCTCGACCTCTATCGCCTGGAAGACGAGCGCGAGCTCGTGAACATCGGGTGGGACGACATCATCGCGCGCGAGGCGCTGGTGCTCATCGAGTGGCCGGAGCGGGCCGGGCGTCAGCTGCCCGCGCCACTGGTTCACCTCGAGCTCGAGCACCTTCCGGACGATCCCGGCCGCCGGCTCCTGCTGGCGGGGTGATCGATGCTGACGCTCGCGCTCGAAGCCGCGACCTACGCGGGGAGCGTCGCAGTGCTGCGCGATGACGTCGTGCTGGCCGAGCGCACCACCGCGATGCGGGGCGCGCACGAGGAGCGGCTGATGCCCGCTGTGGCCGCCGCGCTGGAAGAGGCCGGTGTGCCGCCTGCCGCGCTCGACCGGATCGTTTGCGGGTGTGGTCCCGGCAGTTTCACGAGTCTCAGGATCGCCGCGTCGATCGCAAAGGGGATCGCGTCCGGTATCGAGCGGCCGCTGTTCGCCGTGTCCTCGCTCGTGCTTATCGTGGCCTCGGCGGCCCAGCCGGCGGGTCGGTTTCTGGCCGTGCTGGAAGCGCTTCGTGGCGAGGTGTTCGCGCAGGAGGTCGAGGTCTCCGACGACGGACGCGTGTCGCGAGCCGGCGCCCTGCACCTGCTTCCCGCGGCGGCCGTGGTCGCGACGGCGGCGGACGCGGACGCGCGGCTCATCGGCCCGGGGCAGAGGCTGGACGCGGCGCCGCACGCGCGGGGCGTCGCGCGGATCGCCGACTCGGCGGGGCTGGGCCTCGACGCGCCGGTGGAGCTCGTCACGTGGGAGCCGCGGTACGGCCGCGCGGCCGAGGCGCAGGTGCGATGGGAAGCGGCGCACGGGCGGCCGCTCCCGAGGGAATGACCGCGGATGGCGCGTGACCGGGTCGAAGCCCATGGGCTCGCACCCACGCTGGCGATTCGTGCGGCCATCGCGTCGGATGTGGACCAGATCGTCGCCATCGAGCGTGGCTCGTTCGGCGACCCGTGGTCGCCGGGCTCGTTTCGGTCGCTGGTCGACAACGCGCACGTGCACTTCGCGGTCGCGCTCGCGGAGGGGCGGGTGGTCGGCTATGTGGTGGCCTGGTTCGTGTTCGAAGAGGCAGAGATCGCGAACCTGGCGGTGGCGCCGAGCGCCCGCGGCCGGCGAATCGGCGCGACGCTGCTCGATGCGGCGCTCGACGCCGCAACGCGTCACGGGGTCGCGAGGGTGTTTCTCGAGGTGCGAGATTCCAACACACGGGCGCGAGCGCTGTACGGCTCGCGCGGTTTCGAGGAAGTGGGTCGGCGGCGCGGATACTATCGGAAGCCGATCGAGGACGCGGTGGTGATGCGGCGCGAGATCGGCGAGGCCGCGGCGACTCCGCGGCGGTAGAGGTGGTTGCGTTGGTGTGGGGCGGTGTGATTGCAGCGAGAAGTATCGACGTGGTCGCCGTACGGTGGGGCCGACGATGCCGCGGTGACGTGGCCGACGTGGCCGACGTGGCCGACGTGGCCGACGTGGCCGACGCTGCAACGGAACTGGCGTCACTGCAGGCGATTGCTTGCGCACGTGGCAGGGCGAACTCATACTGTGGCCGGCGAGGAACACTCACTCTCGCCAGGAGGAATCGTGAGCCGGAGCTTGAACAAGGTGCAGCTGATCGGAAACCTCGGGAACGACCCCGAAGTCCGGTCCACCACCAATGGCAGTCGTGTCGCGACGTTCTCTCTCGCGACCAGCCGCTCGTGGAACTCGCAGTCCGGGGAGAAGCAGGAGAAGACCGAGTGGCATCGGTGCGTGGTCTGGAACACCCGGACGTCGCAGCTTGCGGACATCGTCGAGAAGTATCTGAAGAAGGGCGACAAGGCCTACGTCGAGGGGCGCATCGAGTACCGCCAGTGGCAGGACAAGGAAGGGCAGACGCGCTACAGCACCGAGATCAACGTACGCGAGCTGATCATGCTCGGCGGCCGCGGCGGCGGGTCGGCGGAAGGTTCCGACGAGGGCGCGTCGGGGCGCAGCCGCGCGCCGGCGGGCGAGCGCGCGCGCAGCGGGGCGGGGAGTGGAGCTGCCGGTGACGACTTCGAGGACTTCCCGGGAGCGCTCGAAGACGAGGACGACGATCTGCCGTTCTAGTGGAGTGGTTCCCCCATCGGGATAACATGTCCGCGAACCGCGGAGGGCACGCGACACTGACCGCGCGGGTCACCCGACATTGACCGCAGAGGAACGCGGAGGAACGCGGAGGAACGCGGAGGAACGCGGAGGAACGCGGAGGAACGCGGAGGAACCGACGAGGAACGCAGAGGACGGCACACCGGTCGAGCTCTGCCAGCGACGAGCCCGGACGACTGCTTTGGAAACGGCCTCAGGACGCAATGGCTTCCCGAGGTCCTTCATCCAATCATTCCGGCCTCGAGGCGGTCGGGAGCTCCTTCGGTGTGCAGTCCTCCGCGATCCTCCGCGCCGACCTCTGCGATCCTCCGCGGTTCAAGTGCAGTTCCACCCTGCCATGAACACTCGGAATCATTCCACAAGCTCCCTACCTCGCCCCCGGAGCCCGGTACGTCCTCGAGTTGTAATCGAACTTCAGAT
>CAYLPM010000381.1:0-10729 GCA_964385525.1 uncultured Gemmatimonadaceae bacterium | reverse complement strand
CCGCAGCGCCACGAACGCGTCCTTCATGGCGCCACCGTGCCGTGCCCGGAACGGACCAGGGAGCAGGTGCAGCAGGATGTCGTAGACGCGAACCGATCGTTCGTCGCGCCGCGGCCCGCGCACGGAGCTCCGGCTCATCGGACACCTCGCAGCGACGCCAGACTCGTGATCAGCCGCTTCTCGCGGGCGGTCTCGAGCACACGCATCATTCGAGCGGCCTCCGCTCGCGCCGCCGTGCGTCCGGCCTCCGTGATGCGGAAATACTTCCGGCGCCGGTCCTCGCCGGCGCTCGGCCGGCGTGTCGAGTCCGCGATGAGCCCTTCGTCGAGCAGGCGCTGCAGCGCCGCGTAGAGGCTGCCCGTCCCCGGGACGATCGCCCCGTCCGTCTGCGCCTCGACCTCCTGCATGAGTGCGTACCCGTGCTGATCGTCCTTCGCCAGCGCGAGGAGGATGGCCATCGTCAGCGGCGTGAGCGGGAGCTCGTGCGGGGGTCGCATGCGGATAGCCGGTCGGGGGGTGGTTGCTCCGTTGGGCGGAGTGCTACTCCGTTGGGCAGAGTACCCGTCCGTTGACGGAGCAACTACTGACGGAGTACGACTCCGCTGGGCAGCGTACTATTCCGATGGCCGGAGTATTACTCCGCCGGCTGGATTAGTCAAGCCGCCGGCCCGCGACCGGCAGCGTCACCCCGTCGGCTCCTGCGCGCCGACGACCGTCAGCAGAAAGACCGCGCCCTTCTCCGACCGAACGCCGTGCGTGATGCCGCCTTCGAGCGCGAATAGCGTCCCGGCCGTCAGCCTCGACGTCTGATCCTCGACCCGAAAATCGATCTCCCCCTCCAGGACCTGCAGGGTGATCGGCCCCTCGGCGTGGTGCGGTCGAAGCTCGCCTCCCGGGTTGATGCCCACCAGCGTGACGCGCAACGGTCCACTCTTGACCAAGGTGCGCGCGCTGCGCGCGGTCGTCCCGCCCAGGTCCTCGCGCAGGGTCCGAAGCTCGTCATCGATGACGAAGGTCAGCGCGGCGCCGCTGACGGGATGTCGTACCGGCGACATGAAGTCCTCCGTGGGTGTAGGTTTCCTCGTGCTCGATCCCTGCAAGAGCCGTGACGTCATCCATGCCCCACCTGCTCGTTCTCCACAAGGCCGCGGTCGCATCGTGAGCCGACGTGGGCTGCCCATACGCCCGGACACCGGCGCTCCGGAAAGCACCACGGCCGCGCGTACGAGCGAGGCCGCGCCGATCGCGCCGCCATCGCGCGATCTCGCCGAGCACGACCTGCACGAGCTCCTCGTCGCGTTCTACGACGCCGTCGCCGGAGATGAGCTGCTCGCGCCGTACTTCGCGCCCGTCGACATGATGGAGCACATGCCGCGGATCGTCGACTTCTGGTCCACGATCCTGTTTCAGACGGGTCGCTACGTCGGCAACGCGTTCCGCCCCCATGCCGACATGAAAGGACTGACTGGCGAGCACTTCGCGCACTGGCTCGCCGTACTGGAGACGACCGTCGACGCCCGCTTCGTCGGATCGGCCGCGGCGCGGATGAAGGACATGGGCCACCGCATCGCGTACAGCATGCAGGTGCGACTCGGCATCCCGCCGTTCGAACAACTCGCGCCACCGGACGCCGACTCGATCTGATCCGTCGTGCTGACCACGGAACCACTGCCGACGGCCGTCGCGCTCGAGCGGTGTGCTTCCCTCATCGGGATCGCATGTCCGCGAATCGCGGAGGTCACCCGATATTGACCGCGCTGGCACTGACATTGATCGCAGAGGACCCAGAGAAACGGCGAGGTACGCAGAGGACGGCACGCCGGTCGGAGGTCTGCCCGCGACGAGCCGGACGACTGCTTTGGAAACAACCTCGGGACTCATTGGCTTCCCGAGGTCGTTCATCCAATCACTCCGGGCTCCTGGCGGTCAGGAGCTCCTTCGGTGTGCCGTCCTCTGCGCTCCTCCGCGCCGACCTCTGCGATCCTCCGCGGTTCAATGCAGTTCCACCTGCCATCAATCAGTCCCCTGGCCTCGTGGGCTGCCCGGGACGTGCATCGTCGGCGCACGCCGTCCGACAGCGCCGGTGCAGCGTTCACCGCTGAAAACCGCACCTTCGCCGCAGTCGGGTGGTATCCCCGTGTGCGCCTCCGTAGGGTGTCAACACCACGAAACCCGGAGGCGGCTCATGCGGTTGCGATATGGAATGATCGTCGCGGCACTGTTCGCGTGCGGCGGTGCCGATGGGGGCGCCGGCGGCTACGGCGGATCGCCCACCGGACCGGGCGGCTCGAATCCGGCGCCGCCGAGCGGCAGCGCCTCGGTCTCGATGAGCAGCACCTCGGACGGATACGACACCGAATCGCATTCGTTCGCGCCTGATCGCGTGAGCATCACGGCCGGTGGAACCGTCACCTGGACCAACGGCACGGGGCTCTCGCACAACGTCACGTTCTCGGGCGCTGGAGCACCGGCCTCGATCACCAGCTTCAGCAGCGGGAGCCAGGCACGGACCTTCCCGACCTCCGGGACCTGGAACTACACCTGCACGAATCACACGGGGATGACGGGCCAGGTCGAGGTCCCCTGACTGGACACGCGCGAAGTCAGCGACCGGGGATCACGACGGTCCCCGCGCCATGCCCATTGCCGCGAGCAGGTACGTGAGGTTCGCCGTCCCGTCCATGATCGGCTCGTTGGTGGAGTAGTCGCCGAAATCGTCGTGATAGACGATGAAGTTGGTGTTGAACGGCGCGTACTCGTCCGGCTCGTGGAGATTGATCCCGCGCAGATTCTCGAAGATCGAGCGATACACCGGCCCGTCGAGCATCCCGCCGGTCTGCGATGCCGGACCGAACTGCTCTGCCACCACCGTGTGCGGATCGCGCGCCCACAGGCCGTCGTGCGGCAGGTTGACGATCATCGACACGCCCCAGGGGTTCGTGCCCAACAGCCAGTCGAGCGCGGCGGTTTCGAGCTCGAGGAAGGTCGTGTCGCCCGTCATTCGACGGTAGAGGTGCGCCTGCGTGGCGAGCGACGCCATGAGATTGTTCGAGCACCAGATGAAGGGGATCCCGACCCGGAAGCCGTTCGTCGCCCGGCGCGCAACCGCCTCGAGTCCCTGGCGGTAGAAGCGCGCGACCTCGTCCCGCTCGGCCCCTGATGCCGCGGGCGCTCGAGAGATCTCGAAGTGCCCGTTGTTGTGCCACGGATACCATTGGTAGTGGCGCGCCGTGTCGGCGCCCATCCACGGCGTCACGGGCTCCTGCCGGGCATACTCGAGCGCTTCGGTGAGATACCGCCGCTCGCCCGTGAGCGCGTGCAGCTGCGCGGCGCCGAGCTCCATGTCGTCGACCCAGTTGTCCTCCTCGTAGAAATACGGGGAGCGGGCCGGCGCCGTCTGGCAGACGCCGGGAAAGCGACGTCCGACCTCGTACGCCGCTATGGCGCGCTCGCGCAACCGTGCCGCCAACTCCGGTTCGCGCTCCGCGAACAGCTGGGCGCCGAGCGCGAACGCGGCAGCGTATTTCCCGGCGGTGGATGCCTTGCCGGTCGAGCGATTCTCGTTCTCGAACAGCCCCTGCGGCCTGCCGGTGCACGGATACACCGGACGCTCCCGTCCCTTCCCCCACCCGTAGTCCGAGGAGTCCGTCGTCGGCAGGTCGAGGTAGCTGTGATCGCGGTCGTCGCCGAGCTGATTGTACATCTGATCGTCGCTCGGGAACATGCGCAGCAGCCAGTCGAGGCCATGCCGCGCCTCGTCGAGCACGTCGGGAACGTCGTTCCCGCCGGGCAGTCCGCGCGCGTCATGGCCATCACCCCACGCAGCCGGATGATCGCGGTAGGCCATCATCATGACGAAGGTCGCGTTGGCCGATGTCGCGACGTACTGGAGGTAATCCCCAGCGTCCGCCCAGCCGCCGCTCACGGCAATGAACTCGCCGGCACGCGCGGAATCGTCGACGATGATGCCATCCAGCTGGTGTACGGAGTCGCGGAAGAACGGATTGAAGCCCGAGCGCTGCTGGCGCATGTACGCGAGCAGCGTGTCGGCGGCGCCGGCATATGCGCCGGCATCGATGCGCAGAGGCGGCGACATCGCCTGGTAGGTCGGTCCCGACGCCACGATCCGGTAGCGGCCCGGTGCACGGAGGGCGGAGAAGTCGAGTCGATACGTCTCGAGGCATGGCCCGAAGCGGCCGGACGCGGTCGCGGCCTTCGGTCCGAACACCTCGCGTCCCGCCTCATCACGAACCACGAAGCGCGCGATTGCCGTCGAGTCGGTCGCGCACACGACGGCGACCTTCGGCGCGTCGGGGAGGTAGCCGAGTTGATTGATGCGGACGGCGGGCGGCGTGCCTGGGACGTCGAGCGACACGGGGCGGAGCGGATCGGTGGAGCGCTGAGACCCCGAGCACGCAGCAGCCAGCAGCACGAACATCAGCGACAGAGGCGTCCGCGCCGCCGGACGGAAGAGTAACACGTTGCTCATGCGGCAAGGTTACACGTCACCACATGCTGCGGCCAGCCGAGGCCAGCCGAATCCCGGATCTTCGCCGCTGGTCGAGCTCTGCCGAATCCCGGCTCGTCGCGGCCGTCAGTCCCTCGGCGCTCCATCGATCGCCGCCGAACCGACCTCGATCAGGCGATCGAGCTCGGCGCGGTCGAGCCACCGGCCGCCGACCATCACGCCGGCGATCCCCATCGTGTGGCGGATGTCCTCGAGCGGATTCGCATCCAGCAGCACGAGATCGGCCCGCTTACCCGGCTCGATCGTCCCCCACTCCGCGGACTGGCCGAGGAATTCCGCCGCGTTGCGCGTCGCGGCGGCGAGGGACTGGAAGGGCGTCAGACCGGCCGCGACGAACGCCTGCAGCTCGCGATGCAGACCCCACCCGTAGGCGTGGAACCACTCCGGCGTGTCGGAGCCCGTGAGCAGTCGCCCGCCCGAATCGGCGATCGCCTTCACGAGCCGGTTGCGCACTTCGACGTACCGGCGGCGGCGCGCCTCGGTGCGGTGCGCGAGGTTCGCGTCGCTCCAATACCGTTCCCTCGCCCGCATGTACCCGGTGCGGACGGCCGGCGGCAGGAATCTCCAGTCGGGTCGGCCTCGGATCTCGGCGTCACTCTCGCGGTCGGCGAACGCCTTGTTGAACACGTTGAGCGTCGGCGAGGACCACACACCGGCGCGTGCGGTGGCGCCGGCGATCCGCGCGATCTTCTCATCGTCCATGTGGTCGAGGCTCGCCCAGCTCGTCGTGTCGAACACCCGCTGCTGGGTGAGCGACGTGCGCATCGGCGCGGCGGCGGCGAGGACCGCCTCGAAATAGCCGTCCAGATGCTCGATCTGCTGCCCGGCCTCCAGCGCACGGGCGACACCGATCTCGGGCTCGACGTGGCCGACCACGCGAATGCGCCGCTTCGCCGCCTCGTCGACGATCGCATCGTACACCGCCGGCGTGATGAACAACGTCAGCTTGACGAAGTCGTAGCCCGCGTCCGCGACCTGGTTGACGGCCGTCCGCGCGTCGTCCGGCGTCGTCACCACGATCCCGTTGTGAAATTCGCGTCCCGCGAGCTGCGGGCTGGCCACCCAGAGCTTGGGCCCGACGATGCGGCCCGCGGCCACGGCGTCGCGCAGCCGGAAGTGGTGGGGCGCCCCGATCATGAGTCGGGCCGTCGTCACGCCGTTCGCAAGCATCACGCCGAGCTCCGCCGGCGCGACGGAGTCCGGCAGCGCCTCGTCGGCGTAGAGGTGCGTGTGCATGTCGGCGAGACCGGGAATCAGGTACCTGCCGCGCCCGTCGAGGCGCCGCACATTCGCGGGGACCTCGACATCGCGGCCGATCGCGGCGATCCGCCCGTCGCGCACGAGCACGGTCGCGTCGCGCACCACCGAGTCGCCGGCCATCGAGATCACGTGCACGTTCGTGATCGCGACGGCACCGGGTGTGAGGTAGCCGCGTTGGGCACGCGCCTGCTGGTACGCCGCCGTCGTCGCGGGCCGCGCGAAGAAGTTGGTGAACATCCAGTTCATCCACTTCTCGTCGCCGGCGAACCCACGTCGATGCTCCTCCAGCTGAATCTCGCGCTGCAGCTGCGCGACCGAATCGCCGCGCTCGACGGCGGCGCTGCCCTGCGCCGACACATCGGCCAGCAGGCCGCGCACGCGACGCAGGTACGAGAGGTCGCGCATCACCGGTCCGTGTCCCGGGACCAGGATGCGCGGCCGAAGGGCGGCGATCGAATCCAGGACGGCGATCCATTCCGCCGGATACGACCCGAACGCGAACGGGACGGGCGCGACGAGCAGATCGCCGGTCGCCACGATGTCGCGACGCGGTACGTGCACGACTAGATCGCCGCGCGTGTTGCCGCGTCCCAGCCACCGGACGACGAGCGCATTGTCGCCGCTCCCCAGCGTGAGCCGGTCCTGCACCGTCGGCCCATCCGTCGGCAGCCGGAAGTGTTCCAGGTCCGCGAAGTAGAGGCGAATGATGTCGAGCGCGCTGCGCAACGAGGCGCGCTCCGCCGCTGACGCCGGAGTGCTGTCGACGCCGAGCCCCACGCCGAGCCGTCGCTCGTATTCGTCGGCCAGCGCCGGCGCGCCGGTGCGGGTGGCTTCGCGATTCGGCTCACCGAGCGCTCGGAGGTCGACCCGGGTGTTGGCGTGCTGAACGAACTGCACGTCCGGAAAACTGTCGCGGTACACCTGGTTGCCGGCGACGTGATCATCGTGCCAGTGCGTGTTGACGACGTGCGTCACCGACCGGTTCGTGACGCCTCGCAGCGCGGCGATCGTCTCGAGCGTCGCCGCACGCGTGAACTGCGCATCGACGACGATCACGGCATCACCCGCGATCACCAGCAGCGAATTGGCGTTGACGGCGAGGCCGACGGGTTCCGTCCGCAGCACCGCGTAGACGCCTTCGGCCAGCGGTACGACATCGACCCCTCGCGGCGCGCGTCCGAGGGCACCGGCCGAGGTGAGAGCCGCAACCACGCCGGCGGTCGCGAGGGACACCATGAGCGTGTGGATCGCGCGAGGTCTCATCCCCCGAGTATTCCTTGCGCTCGCGCGCCCGGCAAGGGACCGAGGGCGAAGCCGCCGCGGCGTGGGTCGATTGCCCCGCAGCCGATGGCGAACGGCTGTCGCGGATGGACGCGGCGGGGATCTCCCGGTCTCCCGGTCGGGGGAACCGCCCTTGCCAATCACCCGGGTGTTCGAGCATCGTCGACGGGAGGCTCGACCCAGGCGATTCCCATGGCCGGTCGAGACATGGGACCACCTTCGAGGCGTTCAGTCATGACCTCAGTCGCCCGCTCCTCGACCGCCGCTCCACAGCCCACGTCCGGCCGCGCCCTTCCACGCTCGGCAAGAGTGCTCGCCGGCCTCTTCGCGCACGCCGACGTCGAGTTCAATGGCGAGCGGCCCTGGGACATTCAGATCCACGATTCCCGCTTCTTCGATCGCGTCATGGCCGAAGGGACGCTCGGTGCCGGAGAGGCGTACATGGATGGCTGGTGGGACTGCGAGCAACTCGACGTGATGTTCACGCGAGTCCTGTCGGCGAAGCTGGAGCGCCAGCTGCCGATGACCCTCACCGTCGCCGCCGACCTTCTCAAGTCCCGGCTGATCAACCGCCAGAATCGCCGGTGGTCGCGCACCGTGGCGAAGCTCCATTACGACCTCGGCAACGACTTCTATCGCGACATGCTCGATCCACGCATGCAGTACACGTGTGCGTACTGGAGCGGCGCCCGGACGCTGGAAGAGGCGCAGGAGAACAAGCTCGACCTCGTCTGCCGGAAGCTGTCGCTGCGGCCCGGGATGACGGTGCTGGAGCTGGGGTGCGGCTGGGGCGGCTTCGCGCGCTTCGCCGCCGAGCGGTACGGCTGCACCGTGACCGCGTACAACATCTCCGAGCAGCAGGTGGCGTACGCGCGGGAATACAACGGGGGATTGCCGGTGGAAATCAGGCGGGCCGACTACCGCGACGCGAGTGGATCGTATGACCGGGTGGTCTCGATCGGCCTCTGCGAGCACGTCGGTTACAAGAACTACCGCACGTTCTTCGAGACCATCCGCCGATCGCTCGCCGAGGGCGGGCTCGCGCTCGTGCACACCATCGGCGGCCTCCGATCGACGACCGGCGTCGACCCGTGGATCGGGAAGTACATCTTTCCGAACGGAATGCTGCCGTCGATGGCCCAGCTCACGAAGGCAGCCGAGAACGTGTTGTTGATCGAGGATGTCCACAACTTCGGTCCGGATTACGACCCCACGCTGATGTCCTGGCACGCCAGCTTCGTCCGCCACTGGCCCCGTCACGAGGCCGCGTTCGATGCGCGCTTCTACCGAATGTGGGTCTACTACCTTCTGCTGTGCGCGGGCTCCTTTCGCGCGCGCAAGAACCAGCTGTGGCAGATCGTTCTCTCGGCGGACGGCGTGCCGGGCGGCTACGTGGCGGTACGATAGCGATGCCGGCACGAGCCGAGTACGCGGCGCGGAGTGCCGAACTGCGCACCCGCATCGCATCGCACGGCCCTCTGTCGCTGGGCAAGCGCACATCGTCGAATCTGTTCCGGTACCAGCCGCGCCATCGAACGGGATCGCGGCTGGACCTGAGCGCGTTCCATCACGTGCTGGGTGTGGACGCCGCGGCGCGCCTGCTCGACGTGGAGGGCCTGGCAACGTTCGAGTCGATCGTCGATCGCACCCTGCCCGTCGGCCTCGCACCGCTCGTCACACCCGAGCTCAAGCACATCACCGTCGGCGGCGCGTGCGTCGGCATCGGGATCGAATCGAACTGCTTCCGCCACGGCTTCGTGCACGATGCTATGGTGGACGCCGACGTCCTGCTCGCCGACGGACGCATCGTGCACTGCGCCTCCGAGGGCGAGCATTCGGACCTCTTCCACGCGCTGCCGAACTCGTACGGGACGCTCGGCTACGTGCTGCGCGCACGCATGCGGCTCATGCCGGCGCTGCCGTTCGTGCATCTGCGGACGGCTGCGTACCAGGATGTGGGCGCGTTCCTCGACGCCATGCGCGACGCCACCGAGCGGGCGGAGGCGGACTTCATCGAAGGGCTGATCTACGGGCGCGATCGGTTGCTGCTGACGCTCTCTCGCTACGTGCGCGAGGTGCCGCGGGTCGACGACATCCAGCGGCGGAAGGTCTTCTATCGCCTGGTGTCCGAGCCGGGCGACGTCCATCTCACGACACGGGACTACCTCTTCCGCTACGATCCCGACTGGTTCTGGAATTTCCCCGAGAGCGCGCGCTGGCAGCTCGTCCGCCGGTACGCGCCCGCCGCCGTGCGGCACTCCGCCTTCTACCGCCGCTGGCTCGACCTGCAGACCCGGCTCGGTCGCAAGAAGGAGGACGGCAAGGAGTTTCTGATCCAGGACTGGGAGGTCCCGTGGGAGCGGGCCGGGGAGATGCTGCGATTCGCGCTCGACGAAGTGGACCTGGAGGGGAAGCCGTGGATGGCTACCTCGATCCGCACGCCGAGCTCGCCGACGCTCTACCCGGTGCGCGCCGGGTCGCTCTACTTCAACCTCGGCTGCTACTGCCGCGTGCGCCGCGTCGATGGAGTGGCGGAGCACCATCATACGCGGTTGCTGGATCGCCGATGCTTCGACCTCGGTGGGATCAAGATGCTGTATTCCTCCACGTTCGTGGACGAGGAGGAGTTCTGGCGCATCTACAACGGCGACGCATATCGTGTCCTGAAGGCGAAGTACGATCCGGATCGGCGGCTGCCGACGCTGTACGAGAAGTGCGTGCGGCGCGCCTGAGTCGAGGTCGCCGATGCCCGCCTGCCAGTGCGCATGCTACGAGTCCATGTTCGATGAGCGCGTCGCCGAGGCGGACCTCCGACGCTATCGACGCAAGGGGCCGGTGCCGACCACGCGGCGGCTCGTCGACGCGCTGCGCGCCGGCGGCGTTTCGGGTCAGAGCCTGCTCGACATCGGCGGTGGCGTCGGCGTCATCCAGCACGAGCTGATCGAGGCCGGAGTCGGGCACGTGGCGCAGGTGGATGCCGCCCAGGCGTATCTGTCGGTAGCGCGCGCGGAGGCCGAGCGGCGCGGCTACGTGGAGCGCGCGGCGTACCTGCATGGCGACTTCGTCGCGCTCGCGTCAGAGGTCGAGCCGGCCGACATCGTGACCCTCGACCGGGTCATCTGCTGCTATGCCGATTTCGAGGCACTGATCGCGGCGTCCGCGTCGCGCGCGCGGCGGACGTATGGCATCGTCATCCCCCGCAACGCGTGGTGGGTACGACTCGGTAACGTGGGCAGCAATCTCGTGCAGCGCCTGCGGCGCGGCGCGTTCCGCAGCTTCATCCACCCGGTCGATGCGATCGACGCCGCGATCCGGCGACAGGGTCTCACCAGGCGATACTCCCGGCGCACGCTCGTCTGGGAGGTGTGGGTGTACGCGAGGTGAGTTGGCGCCGGCATCGTTCGCGGCGTTGCGAGCGTCCTCCCGACGAGTGATCTTTCAGGGTGCTGGAGGGCTGGCAGAATGGCTATTGCAGCGGTCTTGAAAACCGCCGTCCGAAAGGACTTGGGGGTTCGAATCCCTCGCCCTCCGTTGGACTTACGCAATTGGTCGTGGTCGGCTGTCAGGCTTAGGCCACATCTTAGGCCAAATTGGTGCGCCGATCGGTGACGGCTGCGTGGTGACGGTTTCGGTGACGGTTTCCTGCCGTGGTGACGGTTC